>JASFBI010000178.1 GCA_030149595.1 Desulfobacterales bacterium | reverse complement strand
CTAACAGCTTTGAGGATGCAAAAATTAAAGGGAATACATCACATACGTTTCTTGATACAAATCAGCCTACTGATCACCTTGCTGATATTGAATATACAGTTTGGTTAGAGAAAACAACATCAGGTACTACAGGGACTATTGACGTTACTGTTACATGGGAAGGTGGGGAATATAAATCAAGTATTTCAGGCATGATCCCATAAATGTATCTTTCATTTAATAGTCAGCAGTCATTTACAACCAGAGGCAGCTACCAAACTTTTGTTAAAGTGGGTATCTACAGCTTGGCAAAAGGCAGACATAAGCATATATTTATACTATGAAGTATTTAAATTGGAATTCAAAAAAAAATGAATAAAAAAATATTTAAGCCGCTTGATCAGGAAGAAAAAGAATTGATGGAATCAATTGAACGTGGTGAATGGCAACCTAATTAAAAATATTGCGGAGGAAAAAGAGAAAGTGATGTTAGCTGCTCGCAATACTTTAAAGAAAGACAAGCGTATTAATCTTCGCCTTACGCAAAAAGATTATCATCAAATTCAGATAAAGGCTATTGAAGAGGGGATACCGTATCAAACACTTATTTCCAGTCTCGTACATAAGTATCTTAATGGATCCTTGGCTTAAAGTTATTTTGAAAAAATAGAGATTGTTATCGGAAATACGATAGATAAGAATCCAATTAGATTCTATGTGACAGTCACGATGATTTTTCCAATCACCGATTAGTTGGTGGTCGTTAATTCATTTGGAATTTTTATTTCAAATGGAATTCCTTTATGTAGTGTAATTTGAGTCAAATACATGGCAATCGCTTCTGACATAGTAATATGAAGCTGGCTCAGTATTTGTTGCTGCCCAATCTGGGTGAAAAATCCAGGTTGGGTTCATGGGCATTATTAAGAATTTCAGCTATTTTTTTTTCAATAAAATTTATAATAGCATTAGCATTTTTTTCTGAAATAGTACTAAGTGTGGAAGACATTTTTTCAACTTCAGACTCTTTAATCTCTAAGGTTTTACTAATATAAAACGCCTCTGTTTCACCACCTTCAAAAAGGAGTCCGCATCCACCGGCTGTTCCTAAAAATTCATCATTTGCAAATATTGGAACAACAACCTTGACGATTCCTGCATCACACTCTTCAGCAATACCTTTTTTAGTATTTGAAGCCATTAGGGAGAGGTTTTGATGAGCTGGTGCACATATGAATGTCTGACCTTTTTTATTATTATTAATTGCAGGGCAAAGTTCATTTTCCTGCCAGTTTTTATATCCGGTTATTCTTATACCGTCTATATCGTATATTCCAGCATTTAACCCTGATTTTTCTGTTATTTCTTTTTCAAATTCAATCCACTTGTCAATGGGTAAAAGGTCTGTAAGCTTCACTGTATAATATTCCATAAAAAAAGTTAATAAAAAAAGCAGGCTGTATGCCGGGGTTTTTAAAAAAAATCGTAAAATTATGGGATGGTCTCTTTTGATGCAAACAGTGGTTCATGCAGTGGAAGAAGAATGTCAGCCATTTTTTTGATTTTAATTAAAATATCGTATGCTTTGTATGAATCTGTAACAGTTCCGGGAGGAATGACCTCCATTTCCATTGCCTTTACCTCTATAGGTGGGTAAAAATTTTCCATAATAGTACAAAAACCGGTAATAATGGCACAGCCTTTTTCTGTTTCAACAGCAACAGACAGCCCACCCTTGGTATGTGCTGGTGTATGGATTACACTTATACCGGGAACAATTTCCTGGTCTTGTGAAACAGTTATGATCTGGCCATTGTCATAAACATCTTCTATATAATCTTCAAGGTATCTAAAATCCAAAGGGTGAGGGTTCTGTATCTGTTCTATCTCTTTCTCATGGGTATAAATAACTGCATTTACGCATTTGTAGTCGTTTTCACAATGGTCATTATGGAGATGAGTGTGAATTACTATATCAATATCATCAGGAGAAAGTCCCCATTTTTTAAGACCGTCTTCAAAACTATAAATTTTACCATTTATGGCTTTTTCCCGTTCTTTTGAAATGATAGGATTCATTTCACCGGTATCAATAATAATTGTTTTGTCGCTTCCTTCAAGGTACCAGCAATAAATTGGGATTGTGTAGGGAGTTCCATGGGAGTGCTGATATGTCATCATCCCTTGATCAAAAACTTTTGTGCCCATTACAATGGGGTGAATCTTAAAGAAGCTCATATTAAATATCCTGATGCATATATTAAGATTTTATTGTTTAATTAAATCAAAAATTACTATGACAAAACAAAATATATGAGTCAAGATTTAATTTGTCTGTAAACTTAGATGGTGAATCAATGGCTGGTTAGTGTTTTATAATAGATTGCTGTATATGTTTTTCATCTAAAAGTTTTCTTACAGTTTGTGCAAAAACTGTTCTTTTTATCGGTTTTACCAGTAAAGACTTAATCCCTGCTTTGGAAATTTCTTTTTTATCCATTGTTTCATGATACCCTGTGCATAAAATAATGGGTATCTTTTTTTTGATTGTTAAGATTTTTTTAGCAAGTTCAAAACCATTTAAATCAGGCATGGTTAAGTCTGTTATTACAATGTCAAATTTATCAGGATTTTTTTCAAATAACCGCAAAGCCTCTATACTGGAATCAGTTGCCACAACATTATATCCTAAGTCTTCTAACATCAAGACTCCAAGCTCAACTAAAAGCTTCTCATCATCCACAAACAAGATATGTTCATAACCCTTTAAAACAGCTTCTTTAACATAGTCTACTTCTTTTTTTTTTGATTTGGCAGCAGGAAAAAGAATAGTAAAAACAGAACCTGATCCTAATGTACTTTGAACAGAGATAGCACCTTTATATTTTTTTATTATACCATGGGTTACAGATAAACCAAGGCCAGTACCTTCTCCTGTTGTTTTTGTGGTAAAGTAAGGGTCAAAAATTTTGTCTATTATTTTATTATCAATACCTGAGCCATTATCTTTTACTATAAGTTTTACGTAGCTCCCATGTTTAAGTTCTTGATATTTATATAAGTCTTTTGTATGGATTTCACAATTTGAAAGACTTATTTCAAGTATGCCGTTACCTGATTTTATTGAATGAGCGGCATTGGTACAGAGGTTCATTACAACCTGATGGAGCTGTGTTGCATTTGCAAAAACATTATAAGCCTGTTTTATATCATCTTTTATTTTAATGGATGAAGGAAAAGTTGATTTTATAAATTTTATGGCTTCTTTTATAATAAGATAGATAGATACTGATTTGAATCCGGCATCTTTTTTTCTGCTAAAAGTCATGATCTGCTGAACAAGGTTTTTAGATCTGGCCACAGCTTTAATTATCTGTTCCAGATTATACTGGACAGGAGAGTTTTTATCGCATTTGATGGAAGCAAGCTCTGTATTTCCTAAAATAGCACTTAATATATTGTTAAAATCATGTGCTATTCCTCCTGCCAAAGTACCTAATGCCTCAAGCTTTTGAGCCTGACGCAGCTGATCTTCTAACTCTAATTCACGGGTTATATCACGGCCTAAAAACATCAGGTGGGTAAAAATGCCTGATCTGTCTTTTATAAGAGATGCCGTAATATTAAAAACCAAAATTTTTCCGAATGAATTTTTTATTTTAACTTTATCTGACCACTCCCCATTTTCCGTTGTCTTTTTTAAAATAGTATTAAATTTTTGAATAGACAATTCACTGTCTTGAAACAAAATAAAAGGCTTTCCTAATGTATCAGATAGTTTATAGCCGAGTTTTTTTTCATAAGCAGGATTAATATATTCAACAGTTAAATCTTTTTTTATAATAAGTATACACACTTCTGCCTGCTCAACAGCAGTAGCAAGCTGGTAGCGCTCTTTTTCTATTTTTATTCTTTTTGTAATATCTCTTGCAATACACATAATAACAGACTCACCGTTCAAGTCCATAGTATGGGCACGGATTTCAACAGGAATTTCTTTCCCTGTTGCTGTTTTATATATAGTTTCAAACAGGATATTACTCTTTTTTGCTAACGTCTCTTTTATATAGATAACTTGTTCACGATCAATATTATAATAAATATCACTACCTTTTAAACAGAGTAGCTCTTTTTTTGCATATTCCAGCAAAGAGCAGGCAGCGATATTAGCATCTATTATTTTACCAAAAAAACCCTCCTCATATTTGGAAACCATAATAATATCTTCTGTAGCATTAACAAGGGCTCTGTATCTTTCTTCACTTTCTCTTTTTTTTGTTTCTGCTATAAAAAGTCTTTTTTCAATAGCAAGCCTCTCTTCTACATTTTTGACAACAGCGGGTAAAAGATCTAAAAAACCTGTATCTTTTATAAGATAATCTTTTGCTCCAAGTTTTAAAAAAGAGATGGCGACTTTTTCATTACCATGGCCGGTCATAGCTACAAAAGGGATATAAACCCCTTTTGCATTGATTTTCTTAATCACATCAGAACCTGGAATATCTGGCAGCATATAGTCTAAAAGCATCAGCCATGGTTTGGTTGTTATTGCCATGGAAACTGCATCCATTCCGCAAGTGCTTATATCTGTATCAAAACCTGCACGATTTAATGTTTTTGATATTATTTTGCTTAATCCTTCATTGTCTTCTATTATAAGTATTTTTGATTTAATCTTATTTTGTTTCATAACACATATGGTTTATGTTTAAGTGAAAAAATTAAATCTGAGGTGTTTTTACAATCATTAAAAAAAGACCAAGCTTTTTTATGGTTTCAATAAATTTATCATAATCTACTGGTTTTGCAATATAATTATTACATCCAAGTCTGTAGCATTCATCTATTTCAACAGGGTTATCTGTGGTGGTAAGCATAATTATGGGAAGCTTTTGTAATTTCTCATCTTTTTTTATCTGTCTTAATACATCCACCCCATTTTTTTTTGGCATATTTATATCAAGAAGAAGAATATATGAAGCATTGCTGTTTGGAGTGATATCTTTTTTGTTTTTAAAAAGAAAATCTAAAGTTTCCTGACCGTCTTTAAATCTTCTAATTTTGTTCATGACTCCCGCACGCTTAAGGTTTTTTTTAATTAATAATGCATGACCATTGTCATCTTCAGCAATTAGTATCTCTATATTATGATGCACAGTTTGTCTCCTTGTAATATCAATCTAACTAGTGCCCGAACGAAAACCGCCATTTTTTCCAATTACGGCGTTGGGCTTA
>JASFBI010000177.1 GCA_030149595.1 Desulfobacterales bacterium | reverse complement strand
GAAACTCCGTCCAACAGACCGTAATCATGAAAGTTTCAATTTTTGTTGTGGCAGATAAATCTGCCATGTATGTTATTTAAAATATCAAAAACAGGTTTTTTGATATTGACGAAAAAACAGAGTTAATGTAGTATTTAATAGTAATTTAATAATATTTTTTATAATTTAAAAAATTACTTTTTACAATGCTAAGCAGATTATTTCTCAAACTGCTATAAACTTCCACATAAATAGTGTCTGAAAGAAAACCAGAATTTTCCGCCAAGGTTAATAAAAACTTTTAAATAAATGGAATTCATATGAATAAAAAAAAGACAGTCAAAAAATTAAAAATTAAATCCCATTATGTTTCCATAAGAACAGTTGACGGGTCAAACATCCATGGAAATGTTAATTTAAACAGTGAAACAGTGGCAATAGACAGATTAAGCGACTTTTTCATAAAAGGAAAGAACTCTTTTATTGTTATGTATGATGCCACTATTCAGGGAAAGCAAAATAATACAATCATAATTAACAAGGCCAATATTGTATGGGCTGTTCCAGGTAGCGATCCAAATATAACAGATCAAAACGCCTGATTCACCTTAAAGAGAAAATTTCAACAACTTATTTCATAGACTCTTCTGCTGCCTCAATGGTTTTATCTAAAATATTTTTTCCGTGAACTGATGAAACAAAAGAGCTTCAAAAGCTGATGGTGCAAGATATACCCCTCTGTCGAGCATATTTGTATAATATTTTACAAACATATCTGTATTACATTTTTTTGCATCATCAAAATTATTAACTTCTTTTTCTGTAAAAAAAAGCCCTAACATAGAACCAGTTGTATAGATTTTAACTTTTACTCCGGCTTTTTTTGCAGCAGATCTCAATCCCCTTGCAAGATAATTTGTTTTTTCAGAAAGAGTTTCGTAAAAACCAGGCTGCTTAAGCTTTGTGAGTGTTGCAATACCAGCTGCCATGGCAACTGGATTACCAGACAAAGTTCCTGCCTGATACACAGGGCCTTCCGGTGCTATATATCTCATTATCTCTCTTTTGCCGCCATATGCTCCAACAGGGAGTCCGCCGCCTATAATTTTACCAAGACAGGTAATATCCGGCTCAACTTCATAAATAGCCTGAGCTCCTCCATGTGCAACTCTAAAACCTGTCATAACCTCATCAAATATCAGAAGGGTACCATTTTTTGCGGTAAGTTTCCTGAGTTTTCCAAGGAACTCTTTTTCAGGTAAAACCATACCCATGTTTCCTGCAATCGGTTCAACAATAATAGCTGCAACAGTATTACCTTTTTCCACCATTATTTTTTCAACAGCATCAATATTATTATATGGTACAGAAATGGTATGTTTTATAATAGACTCCGGAACGCCAGGGCTGCCAGGTATAGATAGTGTTGCTACTCCGGAACCTGCTTCAACAAGAAATGTATCTGCATGGCCATGATAGCAGCCATCAAACTTTATTATTGTATCTCTGCCTGTATAACCTCTGGCAAGACGAACAGCACTCATTGCAGCCTCGGTTCCAGAGTTTACCATACGAACCATCTCAACAGAGTCTATGGCATCTATAATCATACTTGCCAGTTTTATTTCAAGGTTTGTAGGGGCCCCAAAGCTTGTTCCTTTTTTTAGAACAGATGTTATAGCATCAATTACCTCAGGATCTCTATGTCCTAATATCATAGGTCCCCATGAGCCTATATAGTCTATAAACATGTTTCCATCTTCATCAAACATATACGGGCCATCTGCTCTTTTAATAAACAGAGGAGTTCTGTTAACAGATTTACAAGCCCTGACAGGACTGTTGACACCACCTGGAATTCGTTTTATAGATTCCTCATATAATAAATTAGATTTTTCCTGTTTCATTTTTCACCCAAATAGTATTTTAATAATTCCAAATTGTTATATAGTAAATTTTACGATATTTACTTTTTATCTAACAAAATAGATAAATAAGGTCAAGAAAGGTGCTTAAAAGAAGTTTAAAAAAAGTAAAAAAATATGGACAGACTAAAATCAGTAAAAAAACTTGCAAAATTATTGTTTTATGTTCTTGGCAGAAGACCTGATGAATTTGGACTTATTCCTGATATAAATGGATATGTTAAAATAAAGGAACTGTTAAAAGCCTTAAATGAAAAAAAAGAGTTACCCCATGTTAACCTTGCACATATCAATGAAATATGTACAACTATTTTCCCCGCAGGTATTGAAATTTCAGACAAGCTTATTCGTGCAGAAGACAGAACAAATCTTCCTGCTGCAGTTATTGCAGAAAATCTTCCAAAGCTCTTGTTTTTATGTGTAAAAAAAAAAGCATACCACCATATTAATGAAAAAGGAATATCTGTTCCCATAAATCAGATGTGTATTCTTTATGCAGAAAAAGATGCAGCTGTAAAAATGGGGAAAAGATATGATCAGAATCCGATTTTTCTAACTGTATACACAAATGAACTTAAAAAAAATAACATTGAAACTATGGTGTATGGAGATCTGTTCTATACAACCTGCCATATCCCAAATACATGTTTTAGAGGCCCTGTTCTCTTAAAAGAAAAAAAGAATTTTAAAAAAGACAGACAGGAAAAGCAGATTGGAAAGAATGAAAAATTTATAACAGAACAGTTGGAAGATATAAAAAATATATCCCCAAAAAGCAGAAAAAAAAGTACTGGCAGCTCCTGGAAAAATAATAAAAAAAGAATTCGAAAAGAAAAAGAGAAAATATGGCCGATATAATTTAATATCTGGTTTTTAAAAAAATAAATTTGACAACAGCAGGCAAACTTGTTAAAAGTATTTTGTTTTTATGGGCCGTTAGCTCAACTAGGCAGAGCACCTGACTCTTAATCAGTAGGTTCGGGGTTCGATTCCCCGACGGCCCACCAGTTATAATTTACCACCTGTTAAAATTTAGCCTTAATATAAAATTTTACATCTAAAAATTTATAACATGGATATAGAAAAAAAGCTTTGCATTCTAAATCAATTGTATAAACTCCATGATGATATTATAGAGCAACAGGACATTATCTGCAAAAAAAGTTGTTCTTCATGTTGCACCTGCAATGTAACCATGACAACCCTTGAAGGGTTTAATATTATTAAATTTCTGAACAGGTTTAATAAAAAAGAGATATATTTAAAATTACAGTCGCTTTCTGATTTAAAAAAATACCGTCCAAAAATAACCACCAACGGACTTGCTGATCTATGTGCTGATAAAAAAAACCCCCCTGATGAAGAAAACGATCCGAAATGGGGCAAATGCCTATTCCTGCAAGATGGTATATGTACTATCTATTCAGTTAGACCAATGGGATGCAGGAGCATGATTTCAAAAAAAGTGTGCAGTATTAATGGTTATGCTGATATGGACAAATTTATTATCACTGTCAATTATATATTTTTTCAGTTTGTTGAGCACATGGATATACCCGGAAAATACGGAAACCTTACGGATATTTTGCTTTTTTTATTAAAAGAAGAGCATCTTTTTTCCTGTATTAATAACTCTTCCTTTACCCCTGAAAAACACCTTCTTTTCAATCTCCCAATTAAAATGCTGCTCATACCCCCTGAACATAAAAGCAAGGCAATGCCAATAATTCAATCCATACAAAGTTCAGACATCAAAGAAATTTTTCTGTAAAAAGTTTATATGAAAGTTCGTCCAAACGACTAAAGTTCGTTGAACTTTCATTTTTTTTAAATTGTTATTATTCAAAGGTCTCATTAAGTTTTAAATCCAATGCAAGCATATCATCAGGAATAGCCGCTCTGAAGCTCATTTTTCTGCCGGAAACAGGATGCACAATTTCAAGTTCATAGGAGTGGAGCATTTGTCTTTTAACAGATGATAAATAATCGACTAAATTTTTATCATCTGCAACAAAGTTTGATATTTTCTTTGTGCAGTACAGAGCATCACCTACGATGGGTCTGTTTATTGCTGCACAGTGGACTCTGATCTGATGAGTACGCCCGGTTTTAATAGAAACCTCTAAAAAAGCAACTCCTCTGTACTGTTTTTTAAGAGTCCATAAGGTATGAGCAGTTTTTTTTTTTTACTGTATATGGACATTTTTTTTCTGTTTTTTGGGTCTCTTCCAAGGGGAAAATCAATTATACCTCTATTATCCTGAAAATTACCATATACATATGCCAGATATTTTTTTTTTACGATTCTCTGTTTAAACTGCAAAAGAAGATTACTTAAGGCTGATTCATTCTTAGCTGTAACAAGCACACCTGAAGTATCTTTATCTAGTCTATGAACAATACCTGGTCTTATATCTTTATAATCTTTATCTTTACAGATATCAGTAGATATATACAACAGGCCATTAACAAGTGTACCTGTCCAGTTTCCAGGAGCAGGATGAACAACAAGGCCTGCAGGTTTATTAATTACCAGTATGTCAGAATCTTCAAACAGTATATCAAAATCTATTTTTTCCGGTAGAAAATACAAAGGTTCTTTATAGGGAATAATACCGGAGATACAATCTCCTGTTTTAACACGATATCCAGGTTTTTTATTTTTACCGTTAACAAATATATTTCCGCTTTTAATAATTAATGATGCATAGGATCTGCTCAGGTCTATATTCTTTTCTGTAACAATGTGTTCCAAGCGTAATTTTGCATCATCTTTTTTTACTTTAAAAGAGAACCAGCTTTTTATCTCTTCCATTATCAGGATATTACTTCCTCAAAAATAGATTCAATCTCTTCCATAACAGCTTCTTCACTGCTGTTTTGAGCGGTGCTAATCTCTTTTAACAACAACCCCTTGGCTGTATCAAACAACTTCCTCTCTCCAAAAGAGAGATCTTTTGTCAATTTTAACAGAAAAAGATCTCTAAAAACTTCTGCAACATCAAATAAAGAACCTGTTTTAATTTTCTCCATATATTCTCTATATCGCCGATTCCAGGTTTGATTATCAATATGACTATCTTTTTTATTTTTTATTATATCAAAGACTTTATAAAGATCATTGCTGCCGATAACTTCACGCAGGCCTACAGAATCAACGTTTTGAGTAGGAATCATGATAACCATATCATTTTCCAGAATTTTCATAATGTAAAATCTGTGTTCTTCTCCGCCAATCTCTTTTTTTTCGACAGCCTCTATTTGCCCAACCCCATGAGCAGGATAAACAGCTAAATCACCAACTTTAAACCGATTTTCATTCGAAATATTAG
>JASFBI010000176.1 GCA_030149595.1 Desulfobacterales bacterium | reverse complement strand
TGCCGAAGTGGTGGAATTGGTAGACACGCTAGACTTAGGATCTAGTGCCGCGAGGCGTGGAAGTTCAAGTCTTCTCTTCGGTACCATTAAATAAAACAAAGGTTTGGGGAAATATATAATTAAATTCCTAAGCCTTTTTTTTATTTGGGTTAATATTTTAAAACTCTTGTGATAATAATGAGAATTCTCTGGATGTCCCATGGCTATCTGTCCAAAATGAAGTTATTGAATATTTGAATGTAATATTGAAATCAAATGGCTTTACCATATGGATAAAAAATTTCTAAAGTTTTAGTTTTATATGAAACTCTGTACAACAGACTGTAATCATGAGAGTTTTAATTTTTGTTGTGGCAGATAAATCTGCCATGTATGTTATATAGGGTATTAAATCTTGCTGAAATAATTAAAGTTTGCCTCTTTAGTTTTTTAAAAAAGGAGAAATGCGTGAAGGTAACTATATTGTGTGAAAATACTGTTGGAGTTCCGTTCCCTGGTGGGTTAATGGGTGAGCATGGCCTTTCATATTTAATAGAAGACAAAAGTACTACGCTTTATGATACTGGTCAGGGAGTTGGAATTATAAATAATATGAATATTATGGGCAGGAGTGCAGGCTTAATTGACCAGATAGTAATAAGTCATGGGCATTATGACCATACAGGTGGGCTGATGTCTGTTTTAAAAAACAGAGAATCAAAAGTACCAGTATATTTGCATTCTGATGCATTTTCCAATAAAATTGCTTTAATAGAAACTCCAGATGGGAATATTGAGTTTCCAATTGGATTTCAAAATACCATGGAGGAATATAAAAAAAGTGGAGCAGAATTTAAATTTATTAATAATTTCACTCAAATAAATGATAATATTTTTGCCATTGCAGATATCAGGAGGCCTGATGGATGGAAAAGCTGGGATGTCCGGCTAAAAGTTAAGGATGGTGAAAAAATAATAAATGATCCTTTTAATGATGATTTGACGCTGCTGCTTGAAACTGACTTGGGTCCTGTAGTTCTTCTCGGGTGTGCCCATGCAGGATTAGTTGAAATACTTGATGACCTTAGTAATAAAACAGGGCATAAAGAATTTTATGCTGTAATAGGAGGCACTCATCTTGGATCTGCTTCCAAAGAGTATATTAATAAATCTATAGATGCTCTTAAAAATTACAGAGTCAGCATGGTGGGAACTTCCCACTGTACAGGGTTTTATGCTTCTGCTGCAATTATGTCAGCATTTAAAAAGGAGTTCGTGGTTGCTGCAGTGGGGAGTTCGTTTGATTTTTAATATACAGGCAGTTGCAGAGTTAAAGATACTGTTTTTCAACACCTGTAAAAATAATTAAAATTCCCAATTACTAATGTAACAGCCTTGTCCAATTTTCTATCTTGAACTTGCCGAAAATATTGCAACTGACAAGGTTTTTAAAAAAGACGAAGAAAGAGTATGGCGCTGCTTAAGCTGTGGTTATTTGCATACTGGAAAAAAAGCACCGGAAAAATGCCCTGCCTGTGTAAAGCCAACTGGTTATTTTGAATTGCTCTATGAGAACTGGTAAAGTTGTGTCTGATACAGTATGTGAGACATCTTTGACTCGCATGCTGTATCATGTATATGAATTTAATTAAGCAATTAGGATTAAATATTTTTTATATACAGTATAAAGCATATAAATTTGCTTAGTATATGTTATATGAAACTCTGTCCAACAAACCGTAATCATGAGAGTTTCTATTTTTGTTGTGGCAGATAAAATCTGCCATGTATGTTTATATAAAACAATCAATGCTTAAAGCTTCTTTGTCCTGTAAACACCATTGTAGCATCGTGTTCATTGCATGCTTCTATGGAGTGGTAGTCGTTTAATGAACCTCCTGGATGAATTACAGATTTAACTCCTTGTTTGAGGCCAACATCTATACCGTCCCTAAAGGGGAAAAATGCATCGCTTACCATGCAGGATCCAATAAGGCCTCCTTTTTTCTGGTTAACAAGGGTGTCAATATCTGCTTTTTTGTCCATGTCGACAAGTTCATTGTAGGAGATATTGTATTTTTCAAAACAGTATCTGTCAGCAAGTTTTTTATAAGCCTTGTCTCTTGCTATTTCAGCAACTCCGACTCTATCTTGTTCCCCTGTCCCAATGCCTACAGTAACTCCGTTTTTTACATAAATTACAGAGTTTGATGTTATTCCTGATTCTACCAGCCATCCAAAGAGCATGTCATCACACTCATTTTCATCAGGTTCTCTTTTGATTTTGTAGTTTTTCCCTTTATATTCACACGATGCAAGGGTGAAGTCAGCTTTTGAAAGAGTTTTTGGAGCAAATGACCATTGAGTTATAATTCCACCATCCATAAGACTTTTAAACTCAACACATCGTTTGCCTACAAAATTTGACAGTTTGCTTATGTTGCCTATTTTTATGACTCTTAAGTTTTTTTTCTTTGCTAAAATATCTAAGGTACCTTCTTCAAAATCAGGGGCAACTACAACTTCGGCATACTGCATTGAAATTGATTCGGCAGTTTTTTTATCTATGCTTCTGTTTAAAGCTATACACCCTCCAAAAGCTGCAACTCTGTCTGCCATATAAGCCTTGCTATATGCTTCTTCAAGAGTTGCACCTTTTGCTACTCCGCAGGGATTGTTGTGTTTTACGATTACAGCAGCAGGTGTATCTTCAAAATATCTTAATATATTTAATGCATTGTCTGTATCAGTAAGGTTTGTTTTTCCAGGATGTTTACCTGATTGCAGGAGTTCTATGTCAGAGGCAAGGTATTTGCCGGGTAAGATAGTTTCGGTTTCTCCCAAAACAAGATTTCCGTTTGCCAAACGATAAAGAGCTGCTTCCTGACCGGGATTTTCACCATACCTTAACCCCTTTTTTGCATTATCAATTGTCCATAAAACTTTTTCATAACAAAGGGTCTGTCTTTTGTCAGAATCAATAAAGCTAATTTCCATTTTTGCAGGGAAATGATCGTCCATTATCGTTTTATACATTTTTTTTATATCTTTGGACATAAGAACCTCCAGTTTTTTTTATATAATATTTTTATGAGAGTTTATAACAAGCCAGAGCCTCATCAAATGTTTTTTGATTTAAATAATCAGATATTGTTTTGTCATAATCTGCTGTGTGTAAAAAAGCTTTTTTTGCCTGTTTAAAACGCAGGTCTAAAGATGCTTTTCCGCTGTTTTTCTTTAAATTCGAAAGAATAAAGTCATAATCTTTGGGATCGGTAACAGAAAGCACTCTTAAATAGTTTTTTGCAGATGCCCGTATCATGCATGGACCTCCAATATCTATATTTGCTCTTGCTGTTTCAACAGTTGTGTCTTCTTTTGCAACTGTCTCTTTAAAGGGGTACAGGTTAACAATTACCATGTCGATGGGAACAGCAGATGTTCTTGCAAGGTCTTCTTTATGAGATTTATTGTAAGTTTCTGTAAGCAGGCCGAGGTAAATTTTAAAATCAAGGGTTTTTACAAGCCCTCCCTGGGTTTCAGGCTGGCCAGTGTAAGAAGAGACCTGAGTTAAACACTCTTTTTTATTTCCTAATATAGTTTCAATTGTTTTATAAGTTCCTCCTGTTGAAAATATTCTTATTTCAGGATTTGCAGCAACAAGCTGCGGGATTAAACTATCAAGTCCGCTTTTATCTGAAACACTTATCAAAATATTATTTATCTTTATTAGATCATCTATTTTATCAACTTTATTAAGGCTCATTGTTTCCCCTCATATTCAGATATAAATCTTTTAAAAAACTGTTCCATAAATTTGTGCCTTTCACAGGCAAGTTCTTTTCCTGCAGCGGTTAACATTCTGTCTTTTATTTTAACAAGTTTTACTTTGTACTCTAAAAAACCAGTATCTTCAACAGTATAAGATCTGGCATTTGAAATATCATGATCCGGATTGTGCAGCATGGATCCTATCTCTCCTGCAAAAAGGTACGCCCTTGCAATTCCAATAGCACCAATAGCATCTATTTTATCTGCATCAAACAAAACCTTTGCTTCGTTAGAACATGGAATGCTGTTTCCTCTGAACCTGTGGGAACGAATACAGTGTAAAATATTATCTTTTTTCTGTTTGTTAAACAGTTTACAGATAACAGGCTCTGCCATCTCTGCCCCAATTTCCCCATGGCACATATTATGGCAATTTTCACTATTTACTGTTCTTCCAATATCATGGAGATATGCAGCACACAGCAGGATATCCATATCAGCTTTTTCAAAAGTTCCGATATTTATGCATAATCTTACTACCCGTTGAGTATGATCCCATCCATGACTTCCCTTTGCATGGTTGAATATGTTTTTTGCAAATTCAGTTACAGGGGCAAACCAGATACTATTTTTATAATTCATATTTTTTTTACAGTACATAACTTACCATGATTTATTAAATATTTAATAAATTATCAACCATAGAGTATCAAAAAAGATCGTAATTACCAAATATCGTAATTTTGATTTAAATTATCCCAATGACATAATAGATTCCCATCTTTGATATTCTGTATTAACCAAAAGCCCCTTGGCTTTTAATATTTCTGTCATTTTTTCATCGTTGAATCTAAGGTAGGGATTTATTTTTAGTTCATCTTCTAAAGTGGAAAATACGTGTGCCGGGTTGTATTTTTTAAGGTATGAATCAAAATACCTGTTGTCTGCATCAATGATTTTTGCAAACTTAACAGAGTAATCAACATAGTCATGACCTGCGTATATAATTGTACCAGGAGGAAAGGTAAGGATAAATGAAATAGATTTGTAAAATGCTTTTAAATTACCTGAAAAACAGTTTCCTATGGTGCCGTTAAAAAGCGTGTCTCCTGTTACAAGTGTGTTGCCGGCATGAAAGATTACAGAGTCTTCTGTATGTCCTGGTGTATGAAATGCCTTTACTGTTCCATTGTCTAAGTTTATTACGTTGTTTGACATCAGGTCTTCAAATGATAAAAAGCAGGCAGAAGTTTTGTTTAAAATCTGAGAGTTACCGGCTGTATGATCTGGATGATTATGGGTATTGGTAAGTAAAGTCAAATCAAGGTCTGATGATTTGAGATATGATAAAATGTTATCAACTGCTCCGCAGTCTATGCCGAGAGCTGATTTATCTCCATGTATAATATAGCCGAAATTGTCTGATGAATATTTAAATTGTTTGATTTTCATAAATGTTTGCCTTTAAGCGTTTTTATATTTAGGGCCATAACAGCCTGTTAAGAAAAGATACTGTGTTT
>JASFBI010000175.1 GCA_030149595.1 Desulfobacterales bacterium | reverse complement strand
CTTTTTGAGAATTTATTATCGCTTTTTTAAAAGTGTCTTCACGTTTTTTATACTCATAATTAGCAGCTTTAAGCCTGCTTATGGTTTCCTGTAATGTTTTGTTTTCTTTTACATGGTATTCTAATGTTTCTGAAATAATTTCCAAAAAAGAGTCTACTTCTTTAATATCAAACCCTCTGAATTTCATTGAAAATTTTTGTTGTTGAATTTCAAGCGGGGTTATTTTCATTTTTCTCTTCCTAATGAAGAAGGGTTGCCATCTGACGAAGACTATTGACTAAAAAAGTTTGTAAAAATATAACAACTAAAAAAACAATAATTGGGGCAAAATCCATTCCTCCGAATGTTGACGGGACTTTACTGCGAATAAAAGAGAGAGTTGGTTCTGTAGTTTTATATATAAAGCGAACAATAGGGTTATAGGGGTCAGGGTTTACCCACGATAAAACAGCCCTTGCAATGACAAGATACATGAAAATAGTCAGGGCATAATTAATAACTGTCGAAATACCACCAAGCAGATTAGATAGAATAAACATAAAAAAAAAAGCCTCGCTATAAATCAAAAATACAGATCAATATTCAGAGAAAAAAATTAATAAAATAAAAATAGAAAAAGAAATTGTTTAATTTATTTAATTATTTTAAATTAGAATTTTTTTTTTGTAAACATGTTTTCAAAAATAAAGGTATTTTTATGAAAAAAAGTAATAGTATCGGATTTATTGGGGCAGGTAATATGGGATATGCAATGGTTAGTGCTGTTATAGTCTCCAGCCTCTATAAACCTTCAGATATACTGGTCAGTGATATAAACAGCGAGAGTATAAAAAAAATAAAAAAAGCTTTTAATGTTGTTTCTGAAAACAGTAATATAAAACTGTTTTCATCATGTGAAATAATTGTGCTGGCAGTAAAACCTCAGCATTTATTAGAGTGTTTGTCTAAAATTGTAAACAGCAGCGGGTTTTATGACTTAGATGAAAAAAAGCTTATAATTTCTATTGCTGCAGGGATTACAATAGGTCAGATAGAATCTGTTTTATATGAGAAGCTTGATTATAACAGCCAAAAGAATTTTCCTGTTATAAGAGTTATGCCTAATACTCCTGCACTTGTACTGGTGGCAATGAGCGGACTGAGTAAAAATACCCATGTTACAGACAAGGATTTAAAAAATGCAAAAAATATTTTAAAATCCATGGGAAAGGTTATGGAGTTTGAAGAAGAACAGTTAAATGCTGTTACAGCCATGTCAGGTTCAGGACCTGCATATCTTTTTTATCTTGCAGAATCCATGATTGAAGCTGGGTTGTCTTTGGAGCTTACTCCAAAAGAGTCAGTTGCCCTGACCATAGAAACATTAAAAGGTGCTGTTAAGCTTTTGGAAAACAGTTCTGATTCGCCAGAACAGTTACGAAAAAAAGTTACCTCCCCAGGAGGAACAACAGAGGCTGCTTTTAATGTATTTGAAAAATATTCAACAAAAAAAATTATTATTGAAGCTGTCTGTGCAGCAGAAAAAAGATCTGTGGAGTTATGCAGATGAAATAACTTCCATAGCTTTCCCTTCAGCCATGGCTGAGATTAATCATAGCAGTCTGTTTGAGAATGCTCTTTTTTCCAGACTCTTTGTTATTTTTTTAAATAATGCTCGGAATACTAAGTGTATTCCTGTGCTTATTTAAAAAAATGCCTTGATCTGAGAAAAAATTTCTATTGTCGGGCAGGCTCCTGTAAGCAACTAAAATGTTGGGAAAAATAATTTAGTTACTTAGAAGAATTTTACGAAAGGCTAAAATAATGTTTCAGGAAACTATATCGTACAATGTAGCATTTTTAGCAGGTCTTGCATCTTTTCTTTCTCCCTGTGTTCTTCCCCTTGTTCCTGCTTATTTCACATTTATTACTGGTTTTAGTTTAGAAGAACTAACAGTAAGTCCAACTCAAGCTATAAGAAAAAAAGTAATTTTATCAACACTTGCTTATGTCAGCGGGTTTTCATTTGTTTTTATTTTAATGGGTGCTTCAGCCTCTTATCTCGGCGGAGTTATTTATAATTACAAGGAGGTTATCCGGATTACAGGTGGAGTTATTATAATTATTTTAGGTATTCATCTTACAGGTATTATAAGAATTTCGTGGCTTGATTTTGAAAAACGGATCCATATAAAAAAAGGAAAACAGATTCATCTTTTTGGAACATTTATTGTGGGAATGGCTTTTGGAGCAGGGTGGAGTCCGTGTATAGGGCCATTACTTGGATCAATTCTGATTTTGGCAGGAGATCAGAAAACAGTATGGGAAGGTATTTTTCTTCTTGGAATTTATTCAGCAGGTCTTGCCATTCCTTTTATTTTGATCTCTGTTTTTATAAATTTTCTTCTGTTCTTTATAAAAAAAATTGTTCGTGTTATAAAATATATAAATATTACTGCCGGAATTATGTTGATTGCAGCGGGAATATTTCTTGTTACCGATAAGCTTCGTATTCTATCAGATATTTTTTAAAGGAAAAACCATGAAAATAAAGTATATTTGTTTTTTGTTTTTTGTTTTATTGTTCACTTGCAGTGCGGTTTCAGCACAAGAGATACATTGGAATTCATATAAAGAGGGAATGTTAAAAGCTAAAAACAACAATAAGAAAATTTTCCTCCATTTTTATGCTGACTGGTGCAAATATTGTGTTCAAATGGATAAATTAGTATTTAAATATCCCACAGTAATTACTTATCTTAATAGTAATTTTGTGGCTATTAAAGTAAATTCAGACAAAAATAGAAAGCTTGCTCTTGATTATAATGTAAGGGGGCTTCCTGCATCAATGTTTATGGAGTCTGATGGCAGGCTTATTGGAAAAAGACCAGGGTATATTCCACAGGAAGATTTCCTAACGATTTTAAAAAGTATAAAAAGGTAAAGTAGTTTCGGTACAAATCCAGCTGTTTTGCAGCAGTCTGTGGGGAAAAGCTTATGCAGAAAAATTACTCATGTTTAAAATATCTTTTAAAAAACACAGATCTTCCAGTTAGACCAAATAGTAAATTATATCAGCAGACCTGTGTTTTTTTATTACTTTTTGAAAAAGAACTTCCTTATATTCTGGCAATTCAAAAATCTTACAGCAAAGAATATCCGTGGAGTAATCAGGTGGCTCTTCCCGGAGGCCATGTGGAAAAAGGAGATTTAAACAATGAGGCAGCAGCCTTCAGGGAGCTTAAAGAGGAAATGAATATCTCTTCTGAAAATATTGAATTTATTGGATCCATGGGGCATTTTCAAACTATAAGGGAAAAAAATATTGAAGTTTTTTTAGGGGTCTGGAACGGGAAAGAAGATATAGTATTTGACACTTCGGAAATATCACAGGTTTTGGAAATCCCGTTAATGGATCTTTATAACAGCCATATGGAAAAAAACTTTCACGGTTATCTTCCATGTGTTGATGATCTTGTATACCCCCATAATAATTTAATTATATGGGGGGTTACAGCAAGAATGCTCCATTTTTTTATTGAACTTATATTTCCCTATTTAAAAAGATATGAACAGGGCAGTGATTAATATGCAGTGATTTTGACAATTTATAGATCTATTTCTAAATTATAATAATTTAATTGTGTCTATGTATTTCTCCTTTTTTCTTTATATCTAACGATTCAAAAGACATACTTTTATATTTTTGCATATGTTCAAAACAATTTGAAAGGTCGTTTGCAAGTTCTTTGAAATTGTCGTTTTTTCTGAAACTGATTTTACCTTTGGGAATTTTCCCTGAAGCAGCTGCTCTAAGTAGTGTTTGTGTTTTGTAAATTGGTCCTATAATTCTGTGTGTGTAACCGATACCCCATATTATTAATACAATTAATATCAATGCGATTAGAATTGACCATTGCAAAAAAAGAGCGTAATTGTACTGACATCCAATTTTTTTGGTAGTAAAAACAAAAAGATAAAGGTAAGAGAATAAAAAACCGGCGAAAGTGGCTGTGCAAAACTGCAAAAGAACGTTTATACAAACGAATTTGAGCTGAAAAGATCTGTCTATAAAGTAGCTTCTCCACACTTTTTTTCTTTTTTTCATCTGCTTTACTCCCTGTTGAGTATTGAACTTTGAATTTTCTGGCTCATGGGCCTGTAATTTTAAGATCGTCTTTGGTTCCTTTGATTCCATCAGCTCCGCAGCTTATAAGTATACAGCTTTTTTGATCTTTGCCTGATCTGTATATTAGTTTGTTTTTCCAGTGGTCGGTGGTAATTGGTTTGGAATTGTTCTCTTTGAAATTCCTTTCCATCCATTTTTTAAAATAACCGGTTTTTGGGTAACGGCCCCTGCGCATGAATTCATAATCAAGCATTATACTGATACTGCGCATATCTCCTGCTGTAGCGATCTGTTGTGTGACTGCAACAGTATCATTGAAGAATTTTTTTATTTCATCTGAGTTTCCTGCAACAGCACCCAGGCCAATTCCCGTCACAAGCAGCATTCTGAGAATTTCAATCATCTGTAATCACTTTTTTTGTTTGAAATCATCTCATATACCCCAGTTATTTTCTCTATTATTTTTTTTTAAATATTTTTTTATTTTCATAAAAATGAAAATCCCAGAGGCCAGAGCTATAAGTGTCCAGTAAAAAGGATCTGTATATTTAGCATAATAATCTTTTATGGAAATATAAGTATAAACCTGTCCCATATTTTTATTTTTATACATATAAGTCCATATTCCGTTATTATTTTTTTCAAAATGCATGGAATCTTTAAAAATTTTATTGTTTTTAACATCTAAGACAGTAAAAAAAACATCAGCTGTTTTGTCTTTTTGTTCCACTTTTGTAAAATCTTCCACATAAAACCGGTTACTGCTCTTTTCATATAAGTCCTTGTATTTTTTCCGGTGTACGTAAGATTCAATATAGTAGGCCATGTCATCTTTTGTAATAACATCTTTTTCCAAAAAAACTTTTTTTCTTCCCTTTGTGCTGTGGGCATTAGCAAATGTTCCTGTTCCAAAGAGAAACGCCAGAGCAGCAAAGAGTAAAATTAATCTTTTCATCTAAGATATCCTCTTCCAGTTAATCATTTAAATTAAATTCGTCATAAAATGCCTGGAGTTTTTCTTCATTAATTTTTAGGTTAAACTCCTTTTTAAGTCTGTTATAGACATCTTGCCACATGTCCCTGTATTTGCTGTAGAATACGTCATTTCTTATGTATGAGCGTTTTTCTTCGTATGTATATTGATAAGGTTCGGTTTTTTTAATGAGTTTGAAGATATAA
>JASFBI010000174.1 GCA_030149595.1 Desulfobacterales bacterium | reverse complement strand
TTTTATTTTTAACGGATTTAACATGCAGTATTATTACAGTAATATTATCTTCACCTCCATATTTATTTGCTAAAAGTATAAGCTTTTCACATGCAACAGCAGGTTTATATTTGCTTGCTATTTCTAATATTTCTTTTTGAGATATTTTATCGCTTAAACCATCTGATGCAATAATTATAATATCGTCTTTAAAAAATTTTAAATGGCAGATATCAGATTCTACTTTTTCCCCTATACCAACTCCTCTGGTCAGCATATGACTGAACGAGACATTTAACTCTTTACTGTCATCGGGATACATTTTTGCATGCTCAGCCTTTACTGTGTGTGTAACAGAGATCAAATCAATATTATTGTCATGGATAAGATAAATCGGGCTGTCTCCTACATTTGCAGCAACAAAGGATAACTCGTTAAAATATACAGCAGAAACTGTTGATCCCATCCCTTTACAGGCAGGGTTTTTTTGTGACATATTATAAATTTTTTTATTGGACAAATTTATAGAAGATAGAAGATAGTCACCTGAAAGCAGATCAATTAACGGAGACAGGCTTTTATCCTCTGTTTTTAAATTATTTGATTTTTTAATCTTTTTCTCTATTTTTTTTATCTGCTCATATATTGTATCAATAACAACTTTACTTGCAACTTCTCCTGCTTTATGGCCTCCTACTCCATCTGCTACAATATATAATTTCAGATCATCATTTACTATAAAATTATCTTCATTATGTTTTCTTTTTTTACCGGTATCTGTTAATCCATAGGAGTCAATTATAACCATAATATTTTAATTTTTAATTTTAAGTTTTTAAAGCATTTTTCTTGAATTGATGGAATCAATTTTTTTGGCCATTAACTGTAAGTGCCGTGACAGATCAATTGCATCTTTGTAACGTTTATCAGGGTTTTTTTCCAATGCCTTGTCAATAATTAAAACAAGAGGTTTCATAATTTTTGGGTTAAATTTTCTTGGGTCAGGTTGTTTTATTTTCATTATTTGATGCATTAATGCAGCTGGATTTTCTCCTTTAAAAGGAACCTTGCCGGTTAGTAATTGATAAAGCATGACTCCTAAAGAGAAAATATCACTTCTTCCATCTACTTTTGTACCTGATATCTGTTCAGGAGACATATAATAAGGAGTACCTTTTACTATCCCTGTTTTTGTCTGGGATGTTGCAGTTATTTTTGCTATTCCAAAATCAGTTATTTTAATCTCTCCTGTTTTTAACATCATAATGTTGGCGGGTTTAATGTCCCTGTGAACAATACCTTTTTTATGTGCATAAGCTAAACCATCTGCTATATTTGATATAATACCAACTGTTTTTCTAATGGGAAAAAGATTATTTTGTTTTGTATATTTATATAGGTTTTCTCCATCTAAAAATTCCATGGCAATATATGCAATATCCTGATCTTCACCTGCATCATAAATCGTAACAATATTGGGATGGGATAATGTACCTGCACTTTCAGCCTCCCTGAAAAACTTTTCTTTCATTTTTTTGATTTCATCTGGATCTAAATCATCTTCAAATTGAAAAGTTTTAATAGCTGTTGTTCTGTTAATGGTGGGATCTTTACCAAAATAAACAACGCCCATTGCACCTTTGCCTATTATTTTTTTAATTTCATAACGACCTAAAGTTGGTTTTTCAGCAGATTCATCTATTAATCTATCACTTACGGAACCGTTGGATTTTTGCCCGTACATTATATTTTCACTAGCTTTAAGCAGCTTTTTTTTCTTTTCAGATATATCTTTATATTTTTTATCATACTGCTGAATATAACCATATACTGCGGCTGCCTTATTGTATTGTCTTTTTCTTTCATAATCTAATCCTAAATTGTAAAGCACTTCTTTCAGCTCTTTATTTACAGGAACTCTTAGATATTTATCATAAGCAAGATCAAGCATGCCCTGATTTTGAAAAGAGAGACCAAGCATTCTGTTTGTTTCAGCTGATTCAACTTCAACTTTTTCTTTTTTAGTCTCTGTAATAAAAAAATTAATACTTATAATACCTATGTATCCAACAGATACCTGCATTAATGGAAAAATAACAGGAACCCATAATCCTTTGTAAACAAAAAAGTATATTCCTGTTCCAATTAATCCTGTAGTTAAAAAAAGAAAAGTAGCACCTGCCCAAAAGGCTTTTAATTTTGGCATAAGCAGGATAATTATAATTCCTATAATTAAAATGGAAATTATTTCAGCATATTTTTGCCAGGAAGTAAGCCGAATAAATTTTTTATTTATAATTGAGCTGACAATATTTGCTGAAAACTCACCTGCTGACATGGATTTATCAATTGGAGTACCAATAAAATTCATAATACCTGATGCTGAAGTACTGAAAATAACTATTTTATTTTTAAAAATCCTGGTTGGTATTTTATCATTTATTATATCAAAAAAACTGTAATGTTTAAAAGAATCTTTGGGACCTTTAAAAACAGATAAAATTTCAGTTTTATCTGTAGTTGGAATTACAATGGATCCTAATTTAACTGATTTCCCAGGTTCAATAATTATTTCTTTTGGTAAGATATTAAGATAAGCTGCAGCAATACGAAGATTAAATGATAATATATATAATCCATTATATTCAATTATCAAAGCTTCTCTTCTTATAATTTTATCATGGTCTTCATAAAGATTTATATGGCCTATTCCTTGTGAAGCATTTAAAAACATATCAACTGGCAGGATGATATCATTTGCCTTATAGGTTTTACCTTTATAAAAGTTATTTTTTTTTACCAGTGATTCTGCTATCAGCTTTTTATTATTAATCTGTTTTTTATTATCATTAAAAGCAGAGTTTTTTAAAATAACAGGAAGTATAACTTTATTTGATTTTTTTATGGCTTTTTCCAGTTTTTGGTCATTATTTAGTTTGTACCTGGCTTTTTTTATGGCTTTATATAAAGATCTTATATCGCTGTTAGATGGGTTATTAGCTGGTAGTTTTTGAGGTAAAAATGATTCAAGATCCTTAAGAAGTTTAAGACCACTCGATTCTTCATATTCACTGTATATAAAACCAAGACCAATTACTTTTGGTTTTCCCAGATTAATTTTATTTATTGTTTTTGCAATAACTGATCTTGGCCATGGCCACCTGCCAAGTCTTTCTATTGAATAATCATCTATATCTACTATAACAATTTTTTCTGCTTTTTTTTCATATCTATTTAATTTCATTCTGGTATCATAAAATTTAAGTTCAAAATTATTAATAAAATTAACATGTAATAAAGCAAAGATTAAAAAAAGAGCAGATACTAATATTCCCCATAATAATGTTACATTTTTTTTAAAAAATCCCATGCTTTAACCTGAATAGATATATTATTTTTAATATGAAAGAATGTAAAATTAATACGTTTCTTTAATTATTTCTTGTGGAAAATCGCGATTTGCCCCATGGCTGTTACTAAAACACAGTAGGTTTTTTTTAGATTTAATATAAAAATTTGTAATGGTTTATTTTTTTTTATGGAAATTATCAAACAATTAAGATAAAAAATTAAATTGTATTAAGAAATGGAGAAAATACTAATTTATTAAATTTAAGAACTATTGACAATAATACAGTATTAAAATATAGGTAGTATATTACTATAACAATATAAAAAAAGTCAAAAATTATTACAATAAAAATTCTCTGGTATTTTTTTACAGTAATTTAAAATAAATATTTATACTTAATAACTAGTATGATATAAATGTTTTAAGGTCTTTATTAAAAGTATTTTCTACATTATTTATATTTAGTTTCAGCAATAAAATATAAAAATCATTGTAAAAATTTTCAACTGTTTAAATATAGGTAAATCAAAGTTTTATAGTAACCTGAAGAGAAATAAATTAGCAATAAAACTTAGAGTTTTGTAGCATGTTTTTAATTTTTTAGAATGTTTGCAGAAACCGCTCGTTATTATATCTTAATAAATACTTAAAAACTGGAGAGTTGCAGGTAGTTAATGTAAATGGTTAATAATTTTATTTATATAATTTAAGAAGGAGTTTCTTATTATGGATCTTTCTATGAAAATATTAATTGTAGATGATTTTGCTACAATGCGCCGTATAATGAAAAATATATTAAAGCAATTAGGTTTTTCAGATATTACAGAAGCAGATGACGGCACAACTGCCTTAGAAGAGCTTCAGAAAAATACTTTTGATTTAATTATTTCCGATTGGAATATGCCTAAGATGACAGGGCTTGATCTTTTAAAAAATGTCAGGGGAAATGATACTTTAAAAGATCTCCCTTTCTTGATGGTAACAGCTGAAGCTCAGAAACAAAATGTAGTTGAAGCCGTTCAAGCAGGAGTCTCTAACTATGTGGTAAAACCATTTACAGCAGAAGCAATTTCAGAAAAGCTTGAAAAAATATTTGCATAAAAAATATTTTTTAAAAAAAACAGGGTTGTTTAAATATCCCTGCTTTTTTTTGTTTTTATTTTAAAAACAATTTTTTTAAATAAAAACTTTCATATTTATTTGATGATTCAAATAAATAGTTTTTGTTAATATTTTTTTCTACTATTTCATCTCTTATTTTTGAAGTCAAAGATTTACCAAGTTCTACCCCAAATTGATCAAAGGGATTAATATCCCATATAAAAGATTCAAAAACAGTTTTTGCCTCATAAAAACTCAAAAGAGTTCCTATATTTTCAGGTGCAAGATTATCTAAAACAATAGTTGTAGATGGTCTGTTTCCTGGAAAAAACCTTGCATTTTCCTCATTATCTGCTCCTTTTGCGAGAGCCATTGTTTGAGCTATGCAATTTGCCCACAACTCCTGATGATTGCTTACTTTTGATAGAATTTTATTGTTCTCTTGAAACTGAGGGTTTATGGCAATAATAAAATCAACAGGAAAAGGTCTCCCCTGATGAGCAAGCTGAAAAAAGGAGTGCTGAGCATTGGTTCCAGGCTCACCAAAAACAATAACACCTGTTTTTTCATTTAAAAAGTCACCTTGCATAGTTACAGATTTGCCTGTACTTTCCATGTAAAGCTGTTGAACATGTGGAGCTAATTTTGAAAGTAACGCAGAGTAGGGGATTATTGCCTGGGTTGAATAACCTAAAAAATTGTTGTTCCATATGGAAATCAGTGCTGCAATTAAAGGGATATTTGTTTCAACAGATGAATTTTCTCCATGTGAATCCATCTCATGCGCACCTTTTAAAAATTGTTCATATCTGTCATATCCAAGATATATTGATAAAGGTACTCCACCTACAGCGG
>JASFBI010000173.1 GCA_030149595.1 Desulfobacterales bacterium | reverse complement strand
AACATAACAAAGAAAAATCTGAAATATACGCACATACCCATACATTACAATGGATTAATGACGCTTTTTTTTTTACTTAAAAAATCAAAGACGATGAAAGAAATATTCTATTTGTAAAACTTGAAATATCTCAAAAACCTACTGATATCCTGAAAAAAAAAATAAAAGATAAAATTCGTATTAATACAACCCAAAGACATGTTCCTGCATTAATAATACAGTTAGATGATATCCCCTATACAATTAACATGAAAAAAGTTGAAATTGCAGTAAAAAATATAGTAAATAACAGACCTGTTAAAAACAGAGATGTACTTATAAATCCTGAATCTTTAAAGCTTTACAAAAACCTTAAAGAACTTGAAAAAATAAAATGAACAGATACGCATATTTGACAACAAATCTTGCTATAAAAGCCATAACAGAACTATCAAGTGCCAAATTCCATATCCATGGGCAAAACAATATTCCAAAAGGCTCGTTAATATTTACCATAAACCATTTTACAAGGGTAGAAACATTTTTTCTTCCATATCAAATATATAAAGCAACCAATACACCGGTATGGTCCCTTGCTGATTACAGCCTTTTTAAAGGCGGTCTTGGTAATTTTCTTGAAAATTTAGGAGCTATTTCAACTAAAGACCCTGACCGTGACATGCTTATGGTAAAAACTCTGCTGACAGGAGAAGCTTCCTGGGTAATTTATCCTGAAGGCAGAATGGTAAAAACAAAACAGGTGTTTGATAAAGTTAAAAAAAACAAGCCAAATTATATGATAGCACATTCAGGAGGCTATCACCCCCCACATACTGGAGCTGCATCACTCGCCCTGCGAACTGAGTTTTACAGGCAAAGAATCAAATTAATGAATGAAACATATCACTATGAAACAAAAAGACTTTTATCAAAATTTAATATAGATTCAGTAGAAAAAATTCTTTGTGATCCTGTATATATTATTCCCGTTAACATAACTTACTACCCCATACGTGCAAGAGAAAATATCATAAGTAATTTTGTTAAAAACTTTATTGATGGAATTAAAAAGCGAACCATAGAAGAACTTATGACAGAAGGAACAATGTTTTTATCCGGAGTTGATATTGACATAAGATTTGGAGAACCGATCAATATAAGCCAATACATGAAAAGCAGTGTAATCAAAAAAGATATTGCTTCTAAAAACAGAATCAACTTTGATGACCCCATAGCTTCAAAAAAAATGATGAAATTTGCATCAAAAAACATCATGGATCGCTATATGTCATCTATATATAATAGAACCACTGTAAATCACGACCATCTCTTTGCATCAATTCTTATAAATACACCTCTAAATAAAATTACTGAAACTGATTTTAAACAGAAAGTATTTCTTGCTGCAACCACCATAAATTTTGAAAAAGAAGCAATAAACAGACACACCAGTCTTTTAGATAACCAGATCCACCTTCTCACCGATGACAGATATAAAAAATATGAAAATTTCATCTCCCTTGCCATTGAAAAAGGAGTTGTAAAAAAGCAGGGTAACTACATAATAAAAACAGACCTCTTAACAACTCCCCCGAAGTTTCATAAAGCAAGAATAGAAAACCCTGTTGCTGTAATAGCAAATGAGTCTGAATCCCTTTTTAATCTACACGAAAAACTCATCAAAATAGCACATTATTCAAAAATAAGAACAAAACACCTTATATATAAAGAGCTTTATAATAAATCCATGCTGGATTTTGAAAAAAATTATAAACTCTACTACAATGAAAACGAATCAAAATCAAAAATTTCTGGAAAACCGTTTGTTATACAAGGAGATTCAACTTCTGTAGGTGTTGTGCTGATACACGGCTACCTTGCAGCACCGATTGAAGTAAAAAAACTGGCCTTATACCTCAATAAAATGGGGTTTTGGGTCTCTGTTCCAAGATTGCCAGGTCATGGAACATCCCACCATGACCTGGCTGAAAGGTCATACATTGACTGGATAGAATCCGTGGAAGAGGCATATATAATGCTCAAAAACAGATGCGATAAAATAGTTACCGGAGGTTTCTCAACAGGTGCTGGAATTGCACTTGAAATAGCATCACGGATTGTTGACATTAAAGGAGTATTTGCCATATCTCCTCCCATGAAACTAATGGATAATAAGATCGTTTTTGCTCCTGCTTTAAATTTATGGAACAAAGTTATGGGCAAAATAAAAATAGGCCACATAAAAAAAGAGTTTATAGAAAACAGGCCAGAAAATCCTGAAATAAATTATCTGAGAAATCCTGTTTCAGGAGTAATTGAGCTTGAAAAACTCATGGACAACCTAAGATCCAAACTATCTGCAATCACCCTGCCTGCTTTAATAATCCAGGCAAAGGATGATCCCGTTGTTGATATAAAAGGAACCTGGCAACTGTTTCAGCAGCTCGGATCTGTAAATAAAGAGTTTTTTATTTACAATTTTGACAGACATGGTATTTTACTTGGCAAAGATTCCGAAAGAATTTACAGAGCAGTTGGAAGTTTTATTAAAAGGATTACATAATTTCTGATAAGCAGTGTCTTGACGAAAACCAGGACTTTTTGTCAAGATCAAGAAAGATCAAAACCTTAACCGCACAAATACATTCACAAAACAGCAAAATACCAGTTTTAAAAAAATTATCACTCCTTGAATAATTTAAAAATATAAGATAACTATAAAATAACATACATGGTAGATTTATCTGCCACAACAAAAATTGAAACTCTCATGATTACAGTCCGTTGGACGGAGTTTCATATAAAACTGTAAAGAAAATTTAATTTTTTATAGAATACAGGGAGAGCTTGTAATGGGACACTTAGCAGGCAAACAATTATACAAAAAACTTGGCAGCAAGGTTGACAACCTTACCATCAGAGTTCCATGGAATGATGCTCTGTACTCTGTTTTAAAAACACTTTTCAGCGAGCAGGAAGCAGATGTTGTCATAAAGATGCCATATGGACTGTCTGATTTTAATAAAATAAAAAAAATAACAAAATATAATGAATCAAGCCTAAGAAATATTTTAGATCAGTTATGTTCAAAAGGACTTGTTATTGATATATATCTCCATAATAAATACTACTACATGCCATCTCCTTTTATTATAGGTATATTTGAATTTACCATGATGCGGACAAAAAATACCGACAGTAAAACCTGGGCAAAATTACTTACAGAATACTTTCACAGTGATAATGGAATCTTTTTTTCCTCAAATTTTAATGATGAGACAAAATCAACTCTCTTTAGAACTCTTCCCCATGAAGAGACAGTAAAAAATTTAGACTATACAGAAATTTTAGATTATGAAAAAGCTGCGTCCATAATTAAAAAATCTGATAAATTCAGCATAGGAAATTGTTCCTGCCGCCATGAAAAATTTCATACAGATGAAAAAAAATGCGATTTCCCACTTGATACATGCTCTTCTTTTGGCTATGCAGCAGATTTTCTTATTCGCAACAATATGGCAAAAGAGGTTTCAAAAACCGAGATGCTTGAAAACATGGCCAGATCAAAGGAATTAGGACTTGTTTTTATTGCTGATAACGTGAAAAACAATATCACCTTTATATGTCACTGCTGCGGCTGCTGCTGTAATGTATTAACTGGCCTGAATAAATACGGTTATTTCAATGCACTGCTCACTTCTAACTTTATAGCCACAATTGATAAAGATTTATGCAATGGATGCAGAAAATGTGTGGAAGCATGCCCGATAAATGCCATTGAAATGCATGAAGAATCCCCGGGATCAAAGAAGAAAAAAGCTGTGATAGACGACTCTATATGTCTTGGGTGCGGAGTATGCAGCCTGAAGTGTAAAACTGATGCTCTAAAGCTTATTCCAAGAAAAGAAAAAATCATTTATCCTGAAACAACTTTTGAGAGAATAATACTTCAGTGTCTTGACAGGGGAACCCTGCAAAACCAAATATTTGACAATCCCCAGAGCAAAACCCAGGCATTTATGAGAGTTTTTACAGGAGCTTTTCTCAAGCTTCCGGCAATAAAAAAGAGTCTTATGAGCGATATTTTAAAATCAAGATTTTTAAAAGTCATGGAAACAGGAGTAAAATTACAGGGAAAAAGCTGGATTACTAAAATATAATTCTCCATAGAAACAAAGGCAGTTGTAAAATAGCAGCTTATACAAACTTCTGCCTTTTTAAATTTTTAGCTCTTTTGGATAAACACTCTGTTCAATATAAGCTCTTACACAATTTCTCCCATCTTTTTTAGCCTGATAAAGAGCTTTATCGGCAAATCCAATAATATCAGTTACCTGTACCTGAAAAAGCTGATTTACTGATACAGTACCTATGCTTACTGTAACATGGATTTTATGCTCATTATAGCTGTATTCTTCAGATTCGCAAGCCATACGGATTTTTTCAGCTGCTACAGTTACTCCTTCAACACCGGTCCGGGTAAAAAGAATCAAAAACTCCTCTCCTCCATATCTAAATACGTAGTCTAAATCCCGTGTAACCTGTTTCAGTATTTCTGAGAATTTTTTCAGTATAATATCTCCACAGTTATGACCATAGCTATCATTGACCTTCTTAAAATAATCCAGATCAAGAATCATACATGACAGATCTGTATCATATCTGCGGGAATATTTTAATTCCCTTTCAAAGACATCCTGCATATATCTACGATTATAAAGGCCTGTCAACTCATCTTTTGTAGCCATATCAGCTATTTTCTTCATAGCTTTATTCATATCTGTTTCAAGATGAAATTTTTCAAATGCTCTTTCAATGCCTTGGTGCAGTATATCTGGTGTAATATTCTCCTTTGACAAATATCCATGAGCTCCTGCCTCAATACAACGGGTAGCAATAACTTCATCACCAAAACCAGTCAACACAATAACCGGTATTTTAATTTTTTCCTCCCTCATGAAATTCAGCAGCTTAAGAGATTCTCCATCAGGCAGTTTGAACTCAAAAAATGCAACATCATAGTTATTTTCAGATAATAATATTCCGGCTTCTTTAATAGTTACAGCTCTTGTTACATCACATATCAGCTTTTTACCCAGCATTTTGCTGAATTCAATAAAACAGCTATCCTCATCCTCCAGCCAAAAAATATTTAAATTTTGCCTGATATCAATAATTTTTTCACTGCCCTGATAAACTTTACAATGGTCATGACGAATAAATTGAATTCTTTTAACAATACCTGCAATCCTGTTTCCTGATTTTTCTATGGCAGAAAGTTTTTGTGTTTCTTTGCTGTTGCACCATTCC
>JASFBI010000172.1 GCA_030149595.1 Desulfobacterales bacterium | reverse complement strand
TACCTCAGGTTTTTTAGGCGACTACTAAATTTTATAACAATTTATGATTTTATGCTTAGTAATAGAAGAGTTATCCATGGAGTAGTGTGCCAACAGCTTTTATTGCATCAGCAGCAGAACTGGTTATACCGCCTGTATAACCAGAAGCCTCACCTATGGGAAACAGGTTTTCTGTGTTTATTGACATAAAATTTTTATTGCGTTTAATCTTTACAGGAGATGAAGTTCTTGTTTCTGCACCTAACAATATCGCATGATTTGAAACAAATAAGGGGACTTCTTCTTTCCATTTGTTAAATGCAGCCAGCAGTTCTTTGACCACAAATACTGGTAAAATCTCTTTCATATCAGCAGGAGTTGCCCCCATTTTATAAGAGTTGTCATTTAAGACAATAGAGTGTTTATTGGCCAAAAAGTCCATTAGATTTTGTGCAGGGACTTTCCAGTTTTTTCCTGCGTTAAAGGCCTTTTTCTCAATATCCTTTTGAAATTTTATTCCAGCCAGCGGATTATTTGATTTGTAGTCATCCACATGACATGTAACAACCAGTGCAGCATTTGAAAATGCTGATGCCCTGTTAGAGTAGCTCATCCCGTTAACAACCAGCATGCTTTTATCAGAGGAAGCATTAATTACCTCACCTCCCGGGCACATGCAAAATGTATAAACTCCTCTCCTGATTTTTCGATTGGTATAATTCAAGGAATAAGTAGCAGCTCCCAGAGTATCAAGGTTTTTATACTTATTTCCATGCCGTATAAAGTTTATAATTTTAACAGGATGCTCAATTCTAACACCAGTAAAAATCGGTTTCTGCTCAATGGCAACACCTTTTTTGTGTATCATTGTAACTGTGTCTCGCGCAGAATGTCCCAAAGCTATAAAGATACTTGAGGAAAAATACTCCTTTTTATCGTTTATTATGATTCCTGCGGCTTTACCCTTAGATATCAAAATTTCTGTCATTTTTGAGTCATAATGTATATCACCACCTCTCTCAAGGATATATATTCTTATATTACGAACTATTTTGCACAATACATCCGTTCCCAAATGGGGTTTGCTGATATACTCTATTTCAGCAGGTGCACCAAATTTAACAAAGGTTTTTAGTACTTTATTTACATAAGAGGAGTTATTATCTCTTCTGGAAAACAGCTTTCCGTCCGAGTATGCGCCAGCGCCACCTTCACCAAACTGTATGTTTGATTCAGTGTTTATCTTCCTCTCTTTTATAAATTTTTGAACATCAACAGAGCGGTCCCCTATTTTTTTACCTCTTTCAAAAATGACAGGTTTAATTCCATAATCAATAAATTCCAGAGCAGCAAACATGCCGGCTGGACCAAAACCTACTATTACAGGTCTATCCTTAATTGTTGCTGTTTTTCTGTTTGTTTTTATTTGTTCTGTCTCTGTATATACTGGAAATTTTTGTTTATTTGCAAAGCTGTCTTTAATTTTTATAACTATTGAAATTTTGTAATAGAATTGATCTTTGTTGCTCATATCAAGTGATTTACTAAGCATTTTTGTGATGGATATGTTTTTTTTGTCTGTTTTTAGATTTTGTGAAGCAGCATTTACATACTCATCAGCCCCGTCTTTTTCAATGGGGATTTTCAGATTTTTAACTATTAGTTTCAAAGGAATGCTCCGGTCTATGTACTTTTAATTTTTCCCTTTTAAATTCTATCACATGGTACATTACCCAACTGATCTTCCATATAATTATCCATTAATTCAACATATTTGCTTACGTCAAATTTCGCACTGCAATCCATGCAGTTTAAATAAACTCTCTTTCAGGTTTTTTTAAAAATAAGAGCTCCGCCGCATTTAAGACATCTGGCTTTTTGTTTAAACATAATTACACTCCTGTATTTTTTTATTAAAATAAAAATTCTTTAAAATACTGCTGAATCACATTTTTTTATCTAAAATAAGATGTGATAGATATCCAAAAACCCAGGCTGTATAATATGGTAAAATCTTAATTAAATTAATATTATAATACAATTTAGGAAGAAATATTATTGGCAGAGGTACGATAAACATAGCCCACCATGTATGTGTCCATCCCCTGTGTGAGCCAATGGCAGGGAAAAGAGCAAAAAACCCCAACATGGCAGCTAAGATAAACTGGCCTGAGACAATTAAAATAATATCTGCAATTAAAATTATTCCATAGATTATATGCTGTCCCTTGGAGTTTGTATCAACATCAGGAAACAGAGCTCCGAGTACAGCAATAACAAGTAAAACTGATGCTGAAAACAGAGACGGTTTAAACATTTCAAATACAGTCATACCCAAAAGGCAAAGTCCCCAAAAAAAGATTGCTCCTACTATATGTTCTTTATATCCAGGCATGGTTTATAATACTTTTAAAAAATAATTTTTATACAATCGCCATTTGACACGATATTAATCATATGCTTAAATTAAAAAACATAAGGATTGTTTTCTTAAATTAATCATCTCATAAACTTTAATATGATATTTAACAAGATCAATCCTCAATCATTACTGTTTTTCATAACAATATAAATTAACAAAATTATTTTATTTCACAATTTATAGCTATTTTACAATATTTTTCTTATCCTGATGGAAATATTATCTGATAATAATGCTAATCTGTATTTACTTATATTTAAAATTTTGAGGATTTTAAAATGCCAAATTTATCAAAGCAACTCAAAGTTCCCAGGCTTGACCCCAACTTTTTTATTTTAGATGAAAACAAAACAAACCTTAATCGTTTTAATATTATGTCTGAAAATCATCCTGTAAACATTCTTGCAACAGGGAATCAAGGGTGTGGAAAATCAACGCTTGTGAGGCAGTTTGCAAATATTTATCAAAGACCCCTGGCAACTTTTCAAATAGGTCTTTTGCTTGAGTCAGGTCAGCTTTTTGGCCAGCAGCGATTAAAATCAGGTGAAACCTATTATCAGGAATTTTTATTTCCAAAAGCAATCCAAACTCCAGGGTGTGTCATTCATTTAGAAGAGATAAACCGTTCTGAATCACCACATGCATTAAATGAGCTATTTTCAGTTTTATCAGAAGACAGAAGTATATGGATAGATGAATTAGGAGTTATAGATGTTGCTCCAGGAGTTATATTTTTTGCTACAATGAATGAAGGAGAAGAGTTTTCAGGAACAGATATGTTAGATGCGGCTTTAAAGGACAGATTTTACAGAATACATCTTGATTATCTTCCATATGATGTTGAAAAACAAGTGTTAATAAGAAAAACAGGTCTTGAAGAGATAAAAACAGAACAGGTGCTTAATCTTGTAAATAAAATAAGAAACAACAAAGAGCTGGAGATCAGTGTTTCTATCAGGCATAGCCTTATGATATCTGAGCTTGTGGCACTTGGGGCATCTTTAAGGGAAGCTCTTATATACAGCCTGCAAATATCAAAAGATACATTAGAGTCTTTGCTGCTTTCAGTACATATAGAAACAGGTGAGACAGAAGCAGAACTGGATAAATATGGCCTTTATCTTCCATTAAAATAATTTTGGAGTATATTTTATAATGACCTCTTATTCAAAATACTGGAGAACTAACTACTCTAAGGATAAAGCAGTTGAACTTGCTTTTGGATTAAGGGCACTTCGCAAAGTAGCAGGATATCTTGGTCAAAATGTAAAATCTGTTTACTGGGAAGGGATGATAGATTCAAGCTTAAAAAGCAGATCAATTGTTATAGATACAAAACAGATACAAAATATTTATCCCATTGCTTTTAATACATTTGATATTATGGTTGGCCAGGTACTGAAAGAAGGAATAGCATCCATTGAGTGGACTGAATGGGTATATGAAAAAGTCTATAACAGATCAGATTATATGTCTGACCTGCTTGAACCTTATTTTAAAGCAATTATCAGTGCTTCTGAAAATATATATGTTTATGAACATTCCAAAAGAGAAAAAATATGGTCACTTTATTTGCTTAATTATATAAAAAACGAAACTAAGCATAACATCTCAGATCCTTCTTTTGAGCCAACGCCTCAAAGCTTGGCTGATGTATGGATTGGAAAAACAATTTTAAATAAAGCCTACAATTCGCTTCATTTTTATTTTTTATTACCCATTGGTATTTTAAATAAATACACAGTAAAAATTCAAAATATAGTACAAATAAAATCTGTTGGTCAAAGAAGAGATACCCGGATAGATATTTATATTAAATTATGGAATGAGTTTGCTGCAGCTATTTTAAAAATTAATAACTGGATTGTTCCACATTCATATCCAAATCTGATATTTAAAAATCAAAACGAACAAAATATGGATGAACAAAATGATTTGGATGAAGATCAACCATATTCCCCTCTTGATAAAGATATCGCAAATCAGGTCTTGGAAGAGGTTGATCAGGACATGGCTGACCTTACAAATAATATAATTAAAGTGGTTTCTGATCCCCAGGCAGGGGTAATGCCTACAATATTTAAAAAAGGTATAGCAAAGTCCAATACAAAAGCGGACATGCATCAGGTTGCAAGGTTAAAACAGATATTTAAGAGTCAGGAATCATTGATAAAGAGAGTAAAAAAAAGGCAATTCAAGCGTGGGACTTTGGAAGGAAAACTTGATCCTAAAAGATTATACAGATCCCCAATCAATGGGAGGGTTTTTAAATTAAGGGAAAATAAATCTCCTGATTATTTCTGGCATATATGCATAGTTGCCGATGCGTCAGCTTCAATGACAGGAAAAGAAGGGCATAATAAACCATGGCTTACAGCTGAACAGGTCTTTATATCCCTTGCAGCAGCAGCTAAGGGGTTTAATAATCATCTGGATATTTTTTCATATTGTGAAGATAAAAAAAAATGTGTTTTAACAAAACTTTTCCATGGAAATACTCTATACTCTGTTCTACCAACAGGTCAGACACCTTCAGGGCAGGCAATACTTGGTGCTGCAATGCTGCTTAAAAAAAAATATAAAAAGACCATGATAATTCATATTACAGATGGTGCTTCAAATTGTGGTCTTAGAATAAGCGAGGCAATATCTTATTGTAATAAAAATAAAATCAATTTATATACCATAGGGTGCGGGTGTAATTTTCAAACAAAGCAGTTCCTAAGCCAGTACTTTCCACCTAAAAATCTGTTTTTTATGAATAATATAAATTCTCTTGCAGCAGGTATTGAACGATTATTTAACCAAACCATGCTTGTTTTAATAAAATAATATAAATGTTTTTTATATGAAACTCTGTCCAACAAACCGTAATCATGAGAGTTTCTATTTTT
>JASFBI010000171.1 GCA_030149595.1 Desulfobacterales bacterium | reverse complement strand
TATGCTATAAATAAAAGCTTTGGCGGATCTAAAACTTTGGCAGCAGACTCAGCTACAGTATAATCATTAGAAATCACCTTGTAAGAACTAAATTCCATTTTTCGCGATGTATTACCAGTACTTACAAGTTTTCCAGTAGCCTCAATATAGTCTCCTGCATAAACAGGGGAGAGAAAATCTATTGTTTCATATGCCCGAAACAGTCCCTCATCACCGTCATTGTGGATTAGAAGTTCAGTTGCAAGATCTCCAAAAAGGCTTAAAAGCTTTGCCCCATCAACTAAGCTGCCTCCGTAGTGTGCGTCGCATTCAGACATTCTCACTCTTATTACCGGATTCATATTTCCCCCTTTTTTTTTAAAAGTTTTGTTACAATAAATGAAGCAACAGAAGATGGGATGGTTGAATGTCCAAATCCTGCATCATAACCAAGTTTGCAGGCAAAATCATTGGAGATATCAGGACCCCCTGCAATTAAAATAAATTTATCTTTTAAATTTTCAGCCTCAAGAATTTCAACTAACTGTGTTAGATTACCAATATGAGCATCTTTAGCAGAGACTGTCTGGGAAACTAAAACAGCATCTGCATTAACCCTTACAGAATAGGAAACAAGCTCTTCACATGTTATTTGTGCTCCAAGGTTATATGCATCTATTTGTGGATAACGTTCTAATCCGTAATCATGATTATAGCCCTTCATGTTCATTATGGCATCTATTCCTACTGAATGTGCATCGCATCCTATGGATGCACCCACAACAACAATTTTTCGCATTAGCTTTTCTTTGATAAGTTTGTTTATTTTGTAAAAATCAAGTTTACCTGTTTCTGCTTCATCTGCTTTTACCTTTGAATAATCAATAAACGGAATTGCCCTTGCAAAAGCTACAATATAGGTAAAATTTTCGGCAATCCTGTGGCAATGGACAATGCGGATCTCTTCTAAATTTAATTCAGACAGATAAACTGCGGCTGCTTTTTTTGCCTTTGCAGAGTTTTTTACAGGCAGAGTAAAACAGAGTTGAATAATTCCATCATTTAAAGTATCACCGTATGGTTTTATCAGATTTTTATTCATATGCTTATCTAAAGTTTTATGGGTTTTTACAGTATGGTTTTAATTCTGGTTATTTTGATATAATATCAAATACAGGATTTGAATAATTTTCGCTTTTTTTAATAACTCCGTCAAATCCTTTGCCTTTATCCGGTTCTCTTTTAATTTGTGCAAACCAGCCCTGTGATATGGCTGACATCAGGCCTGATTTGTTTATTTTTTCCAGCAGATCTATTGTGCTGTCCAATACCTGCTTTGCTCTTTTGGAAATTATCCCATCTTTTTTAAACTCTATTTCATCACACAGATTTTTTGCTGTATTAAAAACATAATTTACACTGTTTAATGCCTGGTGTCTTTCAGACATAGAAGGTGTGTGTACGGCTTCTGTGGGCATTCCTGCAAGGTGAATTCCCTGGTTTGTTGCAATTGATGCCAGGTTAAACATGGTGTCCATGCAGATTGAAAAAAATATATCTCTGCTTTTGTGTTTTGTAGGTGGCATATATTTTAAAGGAGCGTTGGGGAAAAGTTTTTTTGCAAGCATTGCGTGGGCAAGTTCATATAAAAAGCCGTTTTCCATTTCAGGATCTATTTCAAAGGCATGGCCAAGACCAAGGAGATCGTCTGGTAAAAGAGCCTGTTTTGCCATGGCTTCATTAATAATCTGTGAAGCTGTAACAGAGTGTGCTTTTTCAACAGCATCTGATGTTGTGAGATAGTTATCCTCTCCTGTATTTATCATTATATCTGCCCTTGTACAAATAAGTCTGCTGAAGTGCTGATCAATAAAGGTTCGTTTCATGTTTATATCTCTGAATAAAATACCGTACATGGAGTCATTTAAAAGAATATCTAAATCTTCAAATGCGGAACAAACAGCAATTTCAGGCATGCACAGGCCGGAAGCATAATTTACAAGTCTGATATATCTTTTTTGCTGTTTTGAGATTTTATCCAATGCACTTCTCATTATGGAAAAATTTTTCTGTGTGGCATATGTTCCGCCAAATCCTGTTGTTGTTGCACCGCTTGGTATGTAATCTAAAAGAGATTGTGCTGTGCTTCTTATTACAGCTATGATATCTGCTCCGGAATATACAGCTGATTCTGCCTGGGTACAGTCTTCATAAATATTGCCTGTTGCTACAATTACATATCTATATGGCTTTTCACACAGGGGGAAACCTGCTTTTTTTGCGTTTTTCACTTTTTTTGATCTGTCTAATACAGATACAGCATCTTGGGCAAGAGTCTGCTCTTTTTCTGATATTTTTTCAAGACTCTGCATTGATAAAACTTTTTTTAAATCTATTTTGTTATTTATGATCATTTCAGCTGTTTTATTGGCATGGGAGTCTGTCTTTAACATGGCTGCTGCAAAATATTTTGATACTCCTGAATTTATTAATTTTTCTTTTTTTAAAATATCAACTATCTTGTTACACAAAGGTGTTTTTTCATCATCTGCATCATCTACGCCGTAAAGGCGTAAAACCGATCTTTCCACAGAATCTGTAGTATAATCTTTAATATAATCATGAATATTTTGAGCAATATTTGCCCCCAGAGCTTTTGCTTTATTAATCTTTTTTTGATTTAAAAATATCTGTGCCATTTTCAATCCTTTTTATTGAGGACAGAATTTTTTTTTCCACAAATTTTGGTACAGGATACATCAAGGCAAGGTAAAAAGGCTTTCCTGCCTCTTTTTGAACTTTTTTTATTTTTGTGGAATCTGTTTTTTTTATTTCAAAGGGAATGCTTTTTATAAAATCTGTAAAATCTAATTTTTTATTGTCAAAATCATGATACCTTGCATCCTGCATCATAAGAAGATTAATATTTTTTATATTTAGAAGATCAGGATAGTGGGAGCAGCAAAAAAAAACAATCTCTTTTTTTTTAAAATATGAGAGATAAATTTCAGACAGTTTTGCTCCACAAACAGGGTTTGTTGATTGAAAAAACTCATCAATTAATATAAATGTTCCTTGTGGATTTTCTTTTGTTATAAAGCTCAATTCCCGGGTAAATCCAGAACTGTTCTTATTTATATCGCCTGAAGATTTTAACAAAATCCTTATGTTTTCCGGAAAGCTGAGGTTAACTGTTTCAGCAGGCACGGGCAGACCAAATAAAATAAGAGAAAGGTTAAAAAAAACTGTTTTTATAACAGTGGTTTTCCCTGTCATATTGGCACCGGATAAAAGGTTGGAGCCTTTATTCAGGGTTATGGTTAAAGGTTTGTAATTGCCTTTTACCTTCTCATTTAAAGCAGGTAAAATCCCGTTTTTTAATGTTATACCATATTTTTTTTTAAACTTTGGTATACAGAGACCATGTTTTTTTTTTGCCCATAAAAGAATATAGTTAAAAGTTCTATGCTCTCTTTTTTCATATACTTTTTTAAAGTAATAAAAAAAAGGAGACAGCAGATTATTTAGTTTTAATAGTCTGTTACTAATTTTTACTTTATACTCATTATAAAGTAGCGATTTCTCTTTTTGTAGTTCTTTTATACTGTCTGGCAGGTTATAATCTACAAGATATTTGTTATCTGTTCTTTTAACTTTTACAAAGTGTGAAGATACAATATCAGACAAATCCCCTCTGCTTTTTGAGATTTTTTTAATATATGGATAGACCATTTTAAGGTTTGTGCTGTTTCTAATCTGCTTTTCAAAAGCTATAAGCTCTTTTTCTATTTTATGGGTTAAAACTTCTATTTTATTCAGTATTTTTCTTTCAAAAGGATCAACGGTAAAAATTGAAAAATTGTTATCTGTAAAAGGTTTAATTATGTTAAGCATATTTGAGTAAATATCTGGCCTGCAAATTTCGAGGGGAAATGCTTTTTCTGTTTTTATTAAACCTGTGCTTTTTTTTAAAAAGTTACCAAGTGTAAAAATATGAAACTGCTCCAACTCTTTTTTTTTAAAAAACAGTATAAGAGTATCTAAGTATGGTAACTGCTGGCTCTGCTTAATAAGTACTGACAGGTCTGTATTTGCTTTTTTCATACTTAGTTCAAGTGATAAGAGATCAGCAAAATGCTTTTTACCGTATGCAGGTGTAAGGGGGGATAATTTTTTGTCTGCTAAAATAGGCATTTTGATCTCAAAGAGAGATAAAAAGCTGTCAAATTTAAGCTCTTTATAAAGAGATTCCTCTATTATTTCACTATTTTTAAATTCCAGTATCAAGGGGGCCCGTTTTATAGCCTCTTTTTTAAAAACCCTGGATCTCTTTTACAAATATCTCTTTAACACTGTTTTTATGTAAAAGACAAATCTCTGGTTTTAAATTATATCTGTTATGTATTGCATCAGACAGTAGTTGTTTTGATGCATGCTGATAAAGAGTAAAATTATTCAGGATAATTGTAAATTTGTCAAATGGAGCAAAAAAATTAATAGTAGAGTTTGTAAAAGCACCGTCCAAATAAACATATATTTTTTTATCTGCATTGTTTTTGCAAACTTTTTTAAGATCTGTATCAGAAAAAGGGATTTCATATCCTCTATACAAAAGCCTGAATTTTTCATCAAAAACAATAGATTTAATTTTAAGATGACATCTGTTTGATTCTAATAAATTGGTTGTGATATTTTTAATGCTGTTTTTACATGGTTTTAAAGAGAGTGAAAACAAAATATCATTTGCTTTTATTATACCAGTTGTATCATTTTTGTAAGTCAGAGTATAATATATTCCATCACTTAAATCAGGGTGAGCTGTAAACTTTCTATCGCCGACACTGTCTATCAATAATGTTGATTCTGGTAAAAAATCTGCTGCTTTTTTTTTCAAGGCAAGGAGCTTTGTAAAGTTTGCCGGACATTTAAGTTTTATCTTAAAATCAAATAATGCTTTTCCCAGTACATATTCATTTTCAAAAAATGGATCTGAAAAGTGGTTTATTACCTTGTACAATCCGGTGTAATTATAAAGATATTCAGGTATGGTTAAAAAGAAAGTTCCTTTAAAAAGGTGGTAATAATTGTTTTGGTAAAGAGCTGCATTGCTGCATCCAACAGAAGTTAAACAGATTTTTAGTTTTTTTGTATCGGTAAAAAGTTTTTTATAGATCAGATTAAATACAGTTGTTTTTCCAGAAAATTCATCGGAACCTATAAATGAATATGTTTTCATATAAACATACATGGCAGATTTGTCTGTCACAACGAAAATTGAAACTCTCATGATTACGGTCTGTTGGACTGAGTTTCATATA
>JASFBI010000170.1 GCA_030149595.1 Desulfobacterales bacterium | reverse complement strand
GCAGCATGTTTTAGATCCCTTGAACGGATATTTATGTTTGATTGAAAAACTATATGAGAATGGTTCAAAACACAGCAGCGGCTGGAATTTTGGTCCTGATATTAAAGGTGCTAAATCTGTTTTTTGGATAACTTCACAAATCAGTCGTATATGGGACGATAAGGTTAACTGGGTTAAGGATTTTGGTGAGAATAAAAACCCACATGAAGCAAATTATCTTAAACTTGATTGCTCTAAGGCAAATAGTATTCTTGGCTGGAAGTCTAAATTAGATATTTTGCAATCCCTTAAAATGGTTGTTGAGTGGTATAAGCACTATATAAACCACTGTGATATGCGTGAATTTACAGAAAGTCAGATTGATAAATTTGAAAATATGGAGATTGATGAAATTGAATAGATGCCGATTTTGTAATGAGCCTCTTAAATATTCTTTTGCAGATTTAGGTATGTCACCTTTGGCAAACTCATTTCTTAAAAAAGAGACCCTGTCTGAGATGGAACCATTTTATCCTCTTTTGGTACAGGTTTGTCATAACTGTTTTCTTGTACAACTGCCTGAACTTCAAACGCCTGAACATATATTCAGAGAGTATGCTTATTTTTCTTCTTATTCACATTCATGGCTGGTGCATGCAAAAAAATATGTGGATATGATGATGCCCCGCTTTGGATTTAATTCAAATTCTTATGTGGTTGAGATAGCAAGTAATGACGGTTATCTGCTTAAGTTTTTTAAAGAAAAAAATATTCCTGTTTTAGGTATTGAGCCTGCATTAAATGATGCAGATGTGGCTGTTGCTGCAGGTATTCCAACAGAAGTTGATTTTTTTGGAGTTAAAACAGCCAAAAATATTATCAGTAAATACAGGCAGGCAGATCTTTTGATAGGTAACAATGTTCTTGCCCATGTTCCTGATCTTAATGATTTTGTGTGTGGTATGAAAAGCATGCTCTCACCGGATGGAATAATAACAATGGAATTTCCACACCTTATGCAGTTAATGGAAAAAAATCAGTTTGATACAATATATCATGAACATTTTTCATACTTTTCTTTTGTTTTCATAAGAAAAGTTTTTTCAAAATTTAATCTTACTGTTTTTGATGTTGATGAGTTATCTACACATGGTGGTTCTATCAGAATATATGCAAAACATGATAAAAACGATAAATTACCTGAAAAAGAGAGTGTTGCAGCTCTTATAAAAAAAGAGAAAGTAGCCGGTTTTATGGAGCTTGATCACTATCTTTCATTTAACAGCAGAGTAGTTGAAACAAAACAAGAGATATTAAAATTTATGATTTCTCTTATGCAGGAAGGGAAAAAAATTGCAGGTTATGGAGCTCCTGCCAAGGGAAATACACTATTAAATTATTGCGGTATCAGATCAGATTTTATTGATTATACAGTGGATAAAAGTCCTCACAAACAAGGATGTTTTCTTCCTGGAACACATATCCCCATATATCATCCTGATAAAATAAAAGAGACTAGACCGGACTACCTTGTTATTCTACCCTGGAATTTAAAAGATGAAATAATGGAACAAATGTCTTATATACGCAAGTGGGGAGGCAAATTTATTGTACTTATCCCCAATGTAAGAGTATTTTAAAAGTGTTACAGAAAAATTGCAGGTATAGGAAAAAATATGGATAGAGTAACTATAATAGGTTCAGGGGTGGCAGGGTTTGGTGCAGCATATAAACTGCATGCTCTTGGCAGAAAATCGGTTATGTATGAAAAAGAAAATTATATAGGCGGTAATGCTGCTTCATTTAATAATGAAGGGTTTATTTTTGATGTTGGTCCGCATATCTCCTTTACAAAAAATCAAAGAATACAAAGTTTTTTTGCAAAAAATGTTAATAATAAATATGAAACTTTACAGGCCAGAGTAAACAATTACTGGAAAAAATACTGGATTAAACACCCTGCACAGTGCAATTTATATGGTCTTCCAAAAGACATGGTTGTGGATATTTTATTAGATTTTATTCATGCTTGTAAAAAGGAGCATGGAGAAATTAATAATTATGAAGAGTGGTTGATTGCAAGCTATGGAGAAACATTTGCGAAAACTTTTCCAATGCAGTATGGACAAAAATTTCATACAGCCAAAGCAATTAATATGACAACTGACTGGGTTGGGGTACGTTTGTATCAACCTGATTTAAAAGAGGTTCTTGGTGGAGCACTATCTTCTGATACTCCTGATGTCCATTATGTAAATCATTTTCGTTATCCATCCCAAGGAGGTTTTGTATCTTATTTAAAACCATTACCATCTATCACGGATCTGCATTATGGATATGAATTAATTGAAATTGACCATGCACATAAAGAACTTAAATTTTCAAATAACAAGAGTAACTCTTATTGTGATATAATTTCATCTTTGCCTCTGCCTGATTTAATACCAATGATAAAAGATGTTCCCCAAAAAGTTATGGATGCCTGCAAACAGCTTGCCTGTACAACCTGCCTTCTTGTGAATATAGCTCTTGACAGGTCAGATATCTCAGATGCTCACTGGACATATTTTTACGACAAGGATATTAGTTTTACACGGCTTAGTTTTCCCCACATGCAGTCTCCTTGCAATGTGGTACATGGTACAGGAAGTATTCAGGCTGAAGTATATTATTCCAGTAAATACAGACCTTTGAATATAACACTGAATCAGTGTAGAGATCATGTCATATCTGATTTAAAAAAGTGCGGCTATATCAGAGGGAGTGACAAAATATTGTTTTGCCAGGCAAAAACAATACCCTATGCAAATATTATTTTTGATCATAACCGGAAACAGGCATTAAAAATTGTACATGGATTTCTTGATAAAATTGGTATTCATTCTTGCGGCAGGTATGGTGAATGGGGTTATTTGTGGAGCGATGAGTCTTTTATAAGCGGTGAAAATGCAGCCATGAAAATTATAGATGATAAAGGAAGAGAGTAATTTTTAAATGAGTAATACAAAAGCATATACAGTAATAAAGCCCGAATCAGGGTGGCAGCTAATTGATTTTAAAGAGCTGGTTAAATATCGTGACCTGTTTTATTTTATGGTTTGGCGGGAAATAAAAGTAATGTATGCCCAAACCATAATGGGTTTTTCCTGGGCTTTGCTTCAGCCTTTAATACAGATTGTAATTTTTAGTGTAATTTTTGGAAAAGTTGCAAAATTGTCTACAGATGGTATCCCTTATTTTCTTTTCTCAACTATTGCTATTATACCATGGACTTATATGTCACAGGCTATGATGTCATCTTCCCAGAGCCTTATATCAAATCAGAATGTTTTAGGAAAAATTTACATGCCCAGGCTGATATTTCCTTTGACTTACGTTTTATCCAAATTAGTTGATTTTGGTATTTCTATAATTATTATAGTGGCTGCAGCTGTATATTATAATGTTGTGCCTGCTTTAAATATTTTACTGCTCCCGATATTTATTATATTAATGATGATTATTCCTGCATCTATTGGTTTGTGGTTATCTGCACTTGCTATTCGCTTCCGGGATGTAAAATTTGCCATGCCTTTTATAATTAGAATGCTGATCTATTCTGCACCTATTGTTTACTCAGCATCAGCCATACCTGAAAAATATAGATTTATCTATTCTTTAAATCCCATAGTAGGAGTTATAGAAGGGTTCAGAGCATGTATATTAGGTTTGCCTATTCCATGGATGTATGTTTGGCCGGGAATGATTGTATCTTTTATTTTACTATTAACCGGAGCTCTCTATTTTAAAAAAATGGAACATGTTTTTGTGGATGTTATTTAATGTTGAACGAAAACTCTCTTTAACTGGTTTCTAATAAAATCTTTTATGTTAGAAATAGATAGTTTCATCAAAACAGGAGTTGTTGTTTCATTAGGTTCAGTAAAACAATATATATATTTGTAAAACAGGTAAGAATTGATGAATAATAGTAATATAGCTGTTAAAGTTCAGGATATAGGCAAATGTTATCGTATTGGTGTAAAAGATGATAGGCATGATAGTTTTGGAAGTACTATATTTAATTTTATAAAAAGTCCGGTAACAAATTATAAAAAATATCGTTCTTTATATAAATTTAATGATATTACACCTGAAAATTCACATGAAAATCCTGATATAGTCTGGGCATTAAAGAATGTATCTTTTAATATAAATAAAGGTGAGATTGTAGGTATTATAGGGAGAAACGGAGCTGGTAAATCAACTCTTTTAAAAATACTTTCCAATATAACATCTCCTACTACAGGTTGTTGCAGTATATATGGAGATGTTTCCAGTCTGCTTGAGGTAGGAACCGGTTTTCATCCAGAGCTTACAGGCAGAGAAAATGTCTATTTAAATGGTACTATTTTAGGTATGACAAAAAAAGAGATAGACCGTAAGTTTGATGAAATAGTTGATTTTTCAGGTGTTGAAAAATATCTGGAAACACCTGTTAAGCGGTATTCAAGTGGAATGAAGGTACGGCTTGCTTTTTCAGTGGCAGCACACCTTGAGCCTGAAATACTGATTATAGATGAAGTTCTTGCTGTAGGGGATGCAGCTTTTCAGAAAAAATGTTTAAACAAGATGCAGGATGTTGGAAAACAGGGTAGAACAGTATTATTTGTATCCCATAATATGTCAGCTATAACAAGATTATGCAAAAGAACGATTTTACTGGAAGCAGGTACAGTATTAAATGATGGCCCCACATCAGAGATTATAGGTTCTTATCTGCATTCATGCCAAAACACTCCGGCACAATATATATGGAACTCTGAAAATGTTCTTGGCAGTGATATTGTTTTTATGCTTAGTCTTAAAATTTGTAATGACAAAAATATTGTAACTTCAGTAATAAATATAGACAAACCAATAACAGTAAAAATGGAATATGAAGTTACAAAATCTGGTTTTTCATTGTTACCCCATTTTATTGTAAATAATCAGGATGGTGTTTGTATTTTTATTGGTCTGGATCAGGATCCTGAATGGAAGGGTAAATTACGGCCAAAAGGTAAATATGTAAGCATTGCTAAGATTCCAGGAAATCTTCTTGGTGAAGGTACTTTTTTTATAGGACCTATTATGAGAACTGTAGAGCCTGATCTGTTGCATTTTGCAGAAGCTGATACTGTTGCATTTGAAGTTGTTGATACAGATTCCCAAAATACAGCAAGAGGAGAGTGGACAAAAGGGATAGGTGGGATAATAAGGCCGCTTCTAAACTGGACAACCCAGTTTAATTAATTAGTGCTTCGACAGGCTGTTACAGAATAAAAATTTCTTCAAGTTCAAGGCAAAAAAATA
>JASFBI010000169.1 GCA_030149595.1 Desulfobacterales bacterium | reverse complement strand
GTATATATTTATTATAATGCTATTCGTTCTCCAGGCTACAAATACGAAAAATTTTATAAAAAAATCAAAGATGATAAAAACGTTACCTTTATTAAAGGTAAAGTAGCCGATGTAGGAGAAAATATTAATAATGGCAATATAACAGTTATTGCTGAAAACACAATTACCGGAGAAAGAACAAAGCAGGTTGTAGATATGGTTGTTCTTGCCACTGGTATGCAGCCCACATTAGCCAATGCCAAACCTGATGCAGCTTTAAAATTTAACGATGATGGATTTATCTTAAATAATTATAAAAAAGGCGGCATGTTTGGTGCCGGTTGTGCAAATAAACCAGCTGATGTGGTATCATCTAACCAAAATGCTACAGGTATTGCCTTAAAAGCAATTCAAACCCTGGTGAAAATATAGGAGGAGATTTGCATGGATAAAAAATATTGTGTATATATATGCACAGGGTGTGGAATTGGTGACTCCCTGGACATAAAAAAGTTATGTGATGTTCCGGAAGAAGAAGGCATAGGAGTAAAAACACACCCTTTTTTATGCGGAAAAGAAGGAATTGCTCTTATCCAAAAAGATGTTGATGATAAAAAAGCCAATACTCTGATGATCGGTGGATGTTCAAGAAGAGTAAATTTTGATAAATTCCGCTTTGACGGATGTATTGTTGACAGGATAAATCTGCGTGAACAGGTTGTATGGTCCCATCCCAGATCAGAATACCCTGCTCCCACAGAAGAGCAGAAAGATGATGAAGAGTTTATTGATCATGTTCAGATGCTTGCTGAAGACTACATTAAAATGAGCATGGCTAAAACTGAAAAAATCAACCTGCCTGAAGCATATAAGCTTGAAACCTTTTCAAACAGAATACTTGTTATAGGTGGCGGTATTACAGGCTTATCAGCTGCTCTTGATGCATCAAAAGCAGGATACAAGGTTACTGTCATTGAAAAAGAGAACTCTCTTGGTGGATATGCTTCGCAGCTTCGCATGCAAATGCCTGTTGAATCACCATATGACACATTGATTCCATCAATCATTGACAGCAAAATAAAAGAAGTTCAGGCTGACTCAAACATTGAGACTAAAACTGCGACTATTGTTGCAAGAATAGCCGGTCAACCAGGGGAATTTACAGTTTCATTAAAAAAACCAGGGGAAAAAACTGCATTTGATGTTCCCTTTCCTGTACCTGAAGATCAAAAAACTGATGAAAATGGCAAAGATCTTGATGTAGATCAAATTGCTGAAATCTACAAGAAAAACAATGAAGGCCGGGAAGATATTTTAACCATTGATCCTGACGGAGAAAAATTTGGTGCAGTAATTCTTGCAGCAGGGTGGAGACCGGATAAACTGGAAGGGAAAGAGTATGCCCATCTTGGTATAGGTTCAATACCCGATGTTATTACAAATCATCAGTTTGAAGAAATAGCTGCCAGGGGTAAAATTAAAAGACCATCTGATGGGAAAGAAGCAAAATCAGTTGTCTTTATCCAGAGTCCCGGTGGAAAAGAGGACGATAGTGATTTTAAATACTGCGGATCTGTAACGAGTATGGTTTCATTAAAACAGGCCAAATATCTTCGTGAAGATTATGAAGACGGGAAAGCCTATGTAATTTATCAGCATATGCGTACACCAGGTCTTTCTGAAAATTTTTACAAAAGCCTTCAGCAGGATCCAGGAATATTTCTCACCAAGGGAGATGTTACAACTGTTTCCCAGGATGGAAACAGTCTTGTTATAGAAGCTGAAAATACACTTTTAGGCAGTCAAATTGCCATAAAGGCTGATCTTGTTGTTCTTGCAGCCGGCATGGTTCCTGTTACAGTTGATGATCCTGTCATAAACTTAGCTTACCGCCAGGGTCCTGGATTTCGTGACAATGATCTCTATGATGGCTATGCTGATTCAAATTTTATCTGTTTTCCCTATGAAACACAAAGAACAGGTATTTATGCAGCAGGCTGTATCAGACGCAGTCTGTCAATTGAAGAGTCTATGGAAGATGCAGCTGGAGCTGCTTTAAAAGCAATTCAATGTATAGAATCATCAAGCAGAGGTGTTTCTGTTCATCCAAGAGCAGGAGACATGACATTTCCTGATTTCTTTTTCCAAAGATGTACCCAGTGTAAACGCTGCACAGAAGAGTGTCCCTTTGGAGCATTAGATGATGATGAAAAAGGTACTCCCAAACCAAACCCGACAAGATGCCGCCGCTGCGGAACCTGTATGGGTGCATGTCCTGAAAGAATCATCGGTTTTGCCGATTATAATATAGACAGCATAGGGTCTATGGTAAAAGCAGTTGGCATTCCATCTGAAGATGATTTTGATGATCCTCCCCTTAGAATTATTGGCCTGGTTTGTGAAAATGATGCCTATCCTGCTTTAGATATAGCAGGAACGAACAAACTTTCATATTCTGCCAATGTAAGAATAATACCTGTAAGGTGTCTTGGATCTGTTAATGTAATCTGGATTAAAGATGCTCTTGCTGCTGGTGCAGATGGTGTTTTTTTACTTGGATGCAAACACGGTGATGACTATCAGTGCCATTTTGTAAAAGGCAGCGAACTTGCCGAAGTCAGAATGCAGAAAATAGGTGATGCTATTTCCAGTTTGGCTTTGGAAGAGGAACGTGTGGCTCAATTTGAGCTGGCAATTGATGAATATGACAAAGTTCCTGGGATAATCAATAAGTTTGTCGAAGAAGTTGAAGCACTTGGCCCAAATCCATTTAAAGGATTCTAATAATTATATAGTTTAATTAAATATATTTAAGCTTATATATTTTTGTATTTGGAGGTATTAACATGTCGACAGAATACCTTGTTGAGCCTGATCTTGATTTTATAAATCAAGTTGTCGGACTTGGAGGTGATAGTTTAAAAAAATGTTTTCAATGTGCAACCTGTTCGGTTGCCTGTCCTATTTCTCCCGAAAACAAACCTTTCCCCAGAAAAGAGATGATTGCAGCATCATGGGGATTAAAAGACAAATTAGTGGGAAATATGGATATATGGCTCTGTCATAACTGCGGAGACTGTTCTACAATGTGTCCGAGAGGTGCAAACCCTGGAGATGTCTTAGGTGCAATACGATCCTATGCCATATCAGAATATGCAACTCCCAAAAAACTTGCTCAGGCAGTAAATGATCCAAAAAAACTTCCTGTACTCATTGGGATACCAGCTCTTATATTCTTTGTTCTGGCTCTTATTACAACAATGTTTGGAGATAATCTCACAGCTATTTTTGGTGAGTTGTGGACACACGGTGTTGATAAAAATATTATAGCTCATGCAAATTTCATTTCCACATGGTTTGTTGATCTTGTGTTTGTTCCTCTGTCCATATGGTGTACAGTCATTTTTGCCCTGGGACTTAAACGTTTTCTTGCTGATATGTATATTGATGCAGTAACCCAGGAAAAAGTTAAAAATCCGGAATTAAATATTAAAGAGCTTCTAAAATCGGTAGTCCCTGTTCTTTTAAGAATTGTAAAACATGAAAAATTTACTGAGTGCGGAGAAAACCAGGAACGAACAACTGCACATATGATGGTTTTATATAGTTTTATTGCTCTTTTTATGGTAACAGGAATTTTCTTTTTAGTACTGTATGTTTTTCATATACCAGGACCTTATCATCAATATAATCCAGTTAAGATTTTAGCAAATGTAGCAGGGTTATCACTTATTATTGGATCTGCTCTTCTTATTAAAAACCGTATTACACAAAAAGACCAGATAACTTCATATAAAGACTGGTATTTAATAGGACTTGTTTTAGGACTTGGATTAACAGGAATGGTTACAGAAATGGCACGTCTTGCCGGATCTGCCAATATCTGTTATTTTACTTATTATCTTCATCTTATTTTTGTATTCAACCTAATGGCTTTCCTGCCATTTTCAAAAATGGCTCATTTTGTATATAGAACCATTTCCATGATATATGCTGAATACGCAAAAAGACAGTAATAATATATAATAAATTTATAAAAGTGATTATATATTATCAACAAAAAAGCAGTTTCTGATAATTATCAGAAACTGCTTTTTTTATTTTATGATTTGTTATGTCCTGCTCTGTGAAAAAACAAGACCACCTCAAGATCATTATTACAATGTCCTTGACAAAAAATCTTTAGCTTTCGTTTGAACACACTGCCTACTTCATCATCGGCATTACCATTCCAATCTCTTCCATTGCATTTTTAGGAACAGCATACCCGGTTTCATCACATATTTTCCCAAAATTATCACGGATATCTTCCAGCGTTACAGCCTCATTAAAATATCCCTGGGCTGCTCCCACAAAGATTTTTGCAGTTCTTCCTGCACCTGCTGAAAAAATCTCTCCTGTTACAGAGCAGTCTTCATGTGCAAGATAGGCTACAATAGGAGAAACCTGTTCAGGACTCATTTTGTCTGCCATGGGGCCTAAAATATCCTCTGTCATTCTTGTTTTTGCCCCAGGAGCCAAAATATTTACCATTACATTATTTTTTACACCTTCAATACCCAGCACCTTGCTTACGCCCACAATCCCCATTTTTGCAGCAGCATAATTTGTCTGACCAAAATTTCCAAAAAGACCCGCAGCTGAAGTTGTATTTACAATACGTCCGTACTGCTGTTTTTTCATAATATCCCAGGCAGCCTTACAGGTATTAATTGTTCCATGAAGATGTACATCAATCACAAGATTTAACATGTCAAAAGTTAATTTAGCAAAAGATTTATCACGTAAAATCCCTGCATTATTGATAAGAATATCAACTCTCCCAAATTTATCCATGGCTGTTTTAATTATAGCTGCACCACCTTTTTCTGTTGATACAGAATTTGCATCAGCAACAGCATCGCCACCTGCAGCTTTAATCTCATCTACAACTAACTGGGCAGGTGAAACTGAACCTTCTCCTGAACCATCAACTGAACCTCCCAGATCATTTACTACAACACTCGCTCCCTTAGATGCTAACAACAATGCATGACAACGTCCCAAACCACCACCTGCTCCGGTTATTACTGCAACTTTACCATCAAATCTCATTTCTGCCACTATGTTTCCCCCTTTTTAACGTTAATAAAAACTTTGCGAAAATAATTATCTAAGAAAAAATTAACACCTCAACAACTCTTTTTACAAACATTAGACACTGTATTTATCAGATAACTCTCTGAAAATAAATCAGAAACACAACACACCCCTACAAATACATAGATAAAAAAACAGATAAACTGTCTGTTTTTAAAAAGTAATCACTTAATAAAATCGCACGAACAGATATGACCACGA
>JASFBI010000168.1 GCA_030149595.1 Desulfobacterales bacterium | reverse complement strand
AACGAAAATTGAAACTCTCATGATTACGGTCTGTTGGACAGAGTTTCATATAAATGCTTAATTTAATATTGCCTTTTTAGGATTTTGAATGAAAAATTTATCAAAAAATGAAGAAATCAGGAACATAGCAATTATCGCTCATGTTGATCATGGAAAAACAACTCTTGTGGATTTGATGTTTAAACAAAGCGGCCTTTTTAGAGAAAACCAAAAGGTTGAAGAGAGAATAATGGACAACATGGATCTTGAACGTGAGCGCGGAATAACCATTTCAGCTAAAAACTGCTCTGTTGTATATAAGGGAGTAAAAATTAATATTTTAGATACTCCTGGACATGCTGACTTTGGAGCAGAAGTTGAGAGGTCTCTCTCTATGGTAGATGGAGCTATTTTGCTTGTGGATGCATCAGAAGGCCCTCTTCCACAAACAAGATTTGTTTTAAAAAAAGCTTTTGAAGCAGGGTTAAAGATTATTGTAGTTATAAATAAAATTGACAGGCAAGATGCAAGGCCAGATGAGGTTTTAGATGAAATTTATGACCTTTTTATAGACCTTAATGCAACTGAAAAACAGCTTGATTTTCCCTACCTCTATGCCATAGGCAGAGATGGTATAGCAATGAAAACCTTAGAGGATAGAAAGGATAACCTTAATGTACTTTTTGAAACTATTTTAGATGAAATACCACCTCCCTTTTTTGATCCTAACGAGCCCTTTCAAATGCTTGTGGCTGATTTGGGATATTCTGAGTATGTCGGAAGACTGGCTATTGGAAAGGTCTTTAATAAAAGTGTAGGAAATAAAAATAATCTTACATGTATAGGAAAAAATGGTAATACAACAAATCTTCATGTCTCAAAACTCCAGGTATATAAAGGGCTTCATTTGTCTGAGGTAGAAGTAGCTGAACCGGGTGATATTGCCGTGGTGTCAGGTATTGATAAATTTCAAATAGGAGATACTATTTGTACTAAAGAATTTCCTAAAGCCCTGCCTCGAATTACAGTTGATGAACCTACGGTATCCATGAAATTTACCATAAGCGACTCCCCTTTTTCTGGTATGGAAGGTAAAATAGTTCAATCAAGTAAAATCCGTGAAAGGCTGAAAAAAGAAACACTTACAAATGTAGCCATACAAACTGAAGAATGCAGTGACAGAGAAAGCATCCTTGTAAAAGGAAGAGGTGAGTTTCAGCTGGCTATCCTTATAGAAACAATGCGCAGGGAAGGTTTTGAACTTTGTGTAGGCAGACCTCAGGTTATTTTAAAATATGACAAAAACAAAAAATTAGAACCAATAGAAAAAGTTTTTGTAGATTGTGAAGAAGCTTTTTTAGGAGTTGTAACTGAAAAACTTTCCATGAAAAAAGCTAAAATGGTAAATCTTGTTAACAATGGTAAAGGCCGTGTAAATATTGAGTTTTCAGCACCATCAAGATCAATGATAGGATATAGGGATGAATTCTTAACAGATACTAAGGGAACTGGTATAATAAATTCCATATTTGACAAATATGATGAATACAGGGGGGATTTCCCCACAAGATATACAGGCTCTCTTGTATCAGACAGACAGGGGCATGCTGTAACATATGCTCTGTTTAATCTTGAACCAAGAGGTCAGCTTTTCATAACTCCAGGAACACCTGTCTATGAAGGTATGGTTATCGGTGAAAACAACAAGGGCCAGGATATTAATGTTAATGCCTGTAAAGAAAAGAAATTAACCAACATGAGAGCTTCTGGTAAAGATGAAAGCACTGCCTGTTCGCCTGTAAAAAACTTGACTCTTGAATTTGCATTATTTTTTATAGGAGACGATGAGATGGTAGAAGTTACTCCAAAATCCATCCGTATCAGAAAAAATATTCTTTCTATTTCAGAAAGAAAGCTATTCAGATCAAGAAACCATGAAAAACAGTAAAAAGCAAAATACATAGAGTTTTTCTAATCTGTAAGCGTTTACAGATTATAGTATCTGCTGCTTTGATCTGTAATCACTTGCAAAAAAAAGCTTTATTAAAAACTATGAAAAATATTCTGCTGAATAAGTTTTTATAGTAATATTTCTCTCTTTCCATGCATTTTTCCCCAAACCTGCTTTTATGCAGAGATTAGATAAAAAATCTTTTTTATCAGGAAGCTGTTCCCATACTTGAGGCAGATAAGTTGCAGAATGGTATTTTTTTGAAATTATAACTCCATGTTTTTGCGGTTTAAGTTTCTGTAACAGATCTTTTTCAGAAGAAAAAACCAACTCTTCTGGTATAGTAAGTACACTTATTTCAATTTCAACTCTCCTAAATTCTTCTAATGAAAGGGGGGTAAAGCGGGGATCAGAAAAAGCTGCATTTAAAGCATTTTTTTTTATCCCTTTTATCAGTTTATATACAGGGTCTATATTTCCTATACATCCACGCAAACTATTATCTAAGTGCAGAGTGACAAAACAACCTCTTTTTTCATTAATCACAGAAGATTCAGGCTCTTTAAAATCTTCACCCTTTTTTTTACCGGAGAGTTTTTGAAAAATAGTTGAATAAGCTAATTTTAATAAATACTGTTTTTCATTATCTGTTAAAGTTGACATTTTTTGTCCTTATTATTTTTTACTTTAAAAATGCCCGCCAAATAAAATAAAATAAAGCTGTCCATGCTAAAAAAGCTATAAGATAACCTTTCCAGTTAAAAGGTTTTTTAGCTATTCCAAATTTATTAGCAGCTCCAACCCTTTGTGAGCATTCGGGACATCGTTTTACATTAAGAGCTATGTATGCAAAACATTCAGGACACCGTTTCAATAAAACTTTAGCTTTCCCATTTTCATCGTTAGACACTTTTTCCCCTCAAGGTTTTTAGATATGCAAACAAAAAATAGATACCCATTAATTTTTTATAAGCACACTTTATTTTAACAAAGATTCTTTAATGGTTATTGTGCTTTTTGCTTTCAGTTGAGCAATCCAGTTGTTAAAAGTGTTTCTTCTTTTTTGTAAGAGTAAAGATTGAAAAAGTTTTGTGTCTTCTTTATTTGATTTGTCTGTATCTGATATTTTTCTCTCTTTTAAAGAAATTACATAATACCCTTTTTTCCCTTTTAATACAGAACTATCCATTAATTTTTTATTTTCAGGAAGCATAAAAGCTGCCTTTGAAATTTCAGATTCTGTTCCAATTGATGGAATAGGCTCTTTTCTTGTAAAAAAGCCTGTATTTTGCACTGCAATACCAAGTTTTTTACATTCAGCAACTATTGAATTGCTTTTCTTTAACGATTTTAGCAGATTATTAGCATCTTCTTTGGCTTTTTTATCTTTTAGATCCTTGGTGGCATCAATTAATACTACTTCTCTTACCTCTTTTAAAGGCATAACTGTTTCAGATATCTTTTCTATGGGCTGAAGAATGTAATATTGCCCATAAAAATCAAGCACCTGACTTATTTCATTAACTGGAACTTCAAATGCTTCGGCTGTAAACCGCACATAATTACTTATGTCTTTTATTTTGTCATTTAATTTAAAAAAATCTGTGGTAATAATTTTTAGATTTCTGGATTGTGCTGTTTTTACAAGATCATTATCACTATATGATATTTCATAAATATCATAAGCTTCATCAAAAGCAATGTTTTTAGCCCTGTTTTCAGCAAGTTTTACAGAAATCTCTTTTTTTGCATCTTTAAACGATTTTGTATGTTTTTCATTTATTTTTTCAACCTTAATAATATGCCAGCCAAACATTGTTTTTACAGGCTTACTAATCTCTCCAGTTTTCATGGAAAAAGCCTTATCAGCAAATGGTTTCACCATCTCATTTTTTTTAAATGGTTTTAAATAACCCCCGTTTTTCCCTGATGGGCCTTCTGAGTGTTTTTTTGCAAGTTCTTCAAAATCAGAGCCGCTTTTTACTATTTTGTATATTGCATTTGCTTTTTTTTCTATCTCTCTGCTTTTTTTCAATGAATCTTTTTTATCTGTTTTTATTAAAATATGCCTGGCTTTAACAGTTTTTTCGGTGATAAAATCTTTCATATTTTCATTGTAATAATCTAATATTTCATCATCTTTAATTTCAGTTTTATCTATGTAATCTAACGGATTAAAACAGATATATCTAACTTTGCATTTTGCTTCTGTTTTATATTCATCTTTATGTTTCTCATAATATAATTCAACCTGTTTTTCAGAAACATTAGTTTTACTATACTTTTCAGGGGAAAAAAGAGCATAATCAATATCTATTAAAGTATTCGACCAGTTTTTCCATTGCTTTTTTTCATTGTCTGTCAATTTTACACTATCTTCTATAAAAAGTCTTAATTTATCAAGCAACATTGTTTTTTTCTGATTTGCTTCAAAAACCTGGGGAGAGAGTCTGTTTTGCTGAAGAACATTTAAATATCTTGCTTGATTAAAATTTTCAGAAATTTGAAATACAGGGATCTGGCTTATGGTATCTGAAACCTCCTGATTCGAAATTTGCAAACCCAATGTTTCTGCCTGCTCCATCAATAAAATATTATCTATAAGACCTTTTAGAGCCTGCTGTGGTAATTGCAGCATTTCAATAAGCTCAGGACTAATAGATTTTCCAAATCTTGCACTAAACCTCTCTTTAAGAGTATTATAAGCATTTCTATATTCAGCCAAAGGTATTTCAACATCATTTACAACTGCAATAACATTATTCTTGTCTGCATCATATGACCCTATCCCCATAAATACAAAAACAAGTACAATTATAGACAGCAAAAACTTTATTATCCAAGAAGATGCGTTTTGTCTTAAAAACCTTAGCATAATTTTTCCTTAAATTTTATCAGAAATAAACCTGAAATTTATCTTAATTTAATTGTGAAAAAGAAGTTACATACAATGCAGACTGGCTATCTTAAAAATTTATATAAAAAATCAGAATTTTTATCATTTTTTATATAAAAGCAAGTATTATCTAAATATAATAAGTTTCAATTTAATTCAATAAAAAATTATGCTTTATTATGATTTAAACATAAAATCTACTTAACAAAAAGTTAAAGCTATGGTTCTATATTTAAAACTGGGTAATTCAGTATTTTGAAACAACTTTACAAAAATAATTCGACAAGCTGTTACAGAATAAAAATTTCTTCAAGTTCAAGGCAAAAAATAAATTTAACCGCAGGCATACCAGTTGTATTCCGAGGATTAAATTTATTTTTTAACGCAGAAATTGGATAAATTGCGTTTCGTAACGGCCTGTCGAGGACGTCTTACTTGATAATTGACAAATATCAGAATATTTGTTGTTTATAAATTTATGGCACGAATAGCAAGA
>JASFBI010000167.1 GCA_030149595.1 Desulfobacterales bacterium | reverse complement strand
AACAATCAACAGTAACCCGCTATAATCAAAGATTAAACTAAAATACTATACTATACTTAAATTTAATAATACTACTAAAGTAAAATGCATATTTATATTAACATTTTTTAAAATGCAAGCTTTTTTAAGCAATCAACCATAACCCTCTATAATTAAAGATTAAACTAAAATAAAATACTATACTTAAATTTAATAATACTACTAAGGTACAAATATTGTATTACTAAAGAGAAAAAGTATTTCATGTCTGATAAAATTTTATACTTAACTCAGGAGAAAAAAATGACAAAAAAACTTATATTATCAATATTAGGTTTATTTTGCACATGGATTTTATTACAAACATCATTTGCAGGAAGCATTAATATAACATGGGATCCTGTAAATGATTCTGATCTTGCTGGTTATAGATTATATTATGGTATACAATCCAGAATTTACAACCCCCATATACAAATTGACAAAAGTATCACAAATTATCAGGTTGAAAACTTAAAAGATGGGACATACTATATTGCTGTAACAGCAATAGATACATCAGTAAATGAAAGTGGTTTTTCAAATGAAGAGATAAAGATTATAAAAACCAATACAGATAGTTTTTTTTCAGATGATTTCACAAATGATACAACAGATAACTATAATGTTTTTAACACATGGACATCAGGTGGTACTGGAAAATTCAGCTTTGATAATACAAATAAAAGAGCTGTGGTTTTAACAGGAAATGATATTGGTCTTAAATTTTCTCACAATTTAGAACCTCTGGAAAACGGAAACTTCAGTTTTGATTTTTATCCTGAAAAGTACTATCCAAATGGCGGAATTATTATATTAAGACTTATACAGGACAGTAATAACTACTATGAATTAAAAAACAGTGATGGATATGGACCAGGATACATTTTAAAAATTATAAACGGTAAAGAAGTTGAGAGAACTGCATTTAAAAATGAATTCTCTCAGGGAAAAAATTATAAGATAGATATCTCTTTTTCTCCAGATTCAACAATAGTACATGCTTTTGGAGAACAGACAGAACTAAAAGGTAGTAACTTAAATATTATGGTAAGTAGTTTTGAAATAGAGACCATTCAGCAGGATGCTTTCTATGATAATTTTACATGTTTTAACACATCAATAACTCCTGACCCTGCTCCTGACGATAATCCTGCTCCTGACACCCTTTTTTCAGATGATTTCACAAATGATACAACAGATAACTATAATGTTTTTAACACATGGACATCAGGTGGTACTGGAAAATTCAGCTTTGATAATACAAATAAAAGAGCTGTGGTTTTAACAGGAAATGATATTGGTCTTAAATTTTCTCACAATTTAGAACCTCTGGAAAACGGAAACTTCAGTTTTGATTTTTATCCTGAAAAGTACTATCCAAATGGCGGAATTATTATATTAAGACTTATACAGGACAGTAATAACTACTATGAATTAAAAAACAGTGATGGATATGGACCAGGATACATTTTAAAAATTATAAACGGTAAAGAAGTTGAGAGAACTGCATTTAAAAATGAATTCTCTCAGGGAAAAAATTATAAGATAGATATCTCTTTTTCTCCAGATTCAACAATAGTACATGCTTTTGGAGAACAGACAGAACTAAAAGGTAGTAACTTAAATATTATGGTAAATAGTTTTGAAATAGAGACCATTCAGCAGGATGCTTCCTATGATAATTTTATTTATAATCAGCTTTTAAAATAATTGATAATTACTTTTTTAAAAAGTACTATTTTGCACAAAAAGGAAAAAAAATGACAAAAAAAAATATTTTACTCTTTATTTACTTACTACTCTTTATTATTACAGGATTTAACTCTAATGCAACAGGAGAATCTTTATACTGGGAAAAGCCGGCTGTAGGAATTGCAACAGGATATATAGTACACTATGGAGCAACAGCAGATAATCTTAATAATAGTATTAATGTTGGTAATGTAACAACAAAACAGCTTGATCAACTTACATTAAAGGAAAAAAACACTTATTTTTTTGCCATAAGTGCATATAATACAGAGTGTGAAAGTGAATTTTCAAATATAGTTAACTGGACAGTACCGGATAGGACACCTCCAATGTCACCATCAAATGTAAAGGCTTATTAATTTTGTTTTAATTTCAGCCATCTCATGGGCAATAATAAAATTTTCACTACACAGGCTGTTACAGAACGAAAAATTTTCCCAGGTTCAAAAGGCGGAAAATTATTTTGGACATAAGCATACCATTGTATTCTAAGGATCAAAATTAATTTTTCAACGTAGAAGATTGGATAAATTAGCATTTTGTAACAGCCTTTGTACTTCTAAAGTAACTAAATTATTTTCCCGATAATTTAGTTACTTAGAGGATTGGTCTCAACCATACCTGTTTACTCTTCAATATTAAAATAATTTTCCTACAGCCTGTAAATAAATCTGATTTTATTTTTTTTTATAATATATATTATAAAAAAATTTATCTGTATTGATATTTTATTATTTGATGTCGACAGGCTGTTACGGAATGGAAAATTTAAAAATCTATATACAATATAGCCTGCTTATTGCAAAAGATTGTACTATATGTTGTGTGTAAAAAATATTTTGTTTAGTTTCGTAACAGCCTGCCGAGGAAATATTCATACACCCGCCCCAATAAATCTTTTGAGCTTTCATGCTCCGCCAAATATTCATCCCTGTCTTCCGGGTCGGAAAATTCATCCTGCTCCAACCACTCATATAACTCTTGAAAAGAATCAGAGATGTATTTCAGAAAGATCAGCCCCAATACGACATTCTTATATTCAGCCGCATCAATATTTTTTCTCAAACGATCCGCTGTGTTGAATAATGAGGCTTCAAAATTATTATTACCGTTTGCCATTTCTTTCCTTCTTGGTTTATTGGGGTTTTCTCACATAACGCAAAGCTGAGGGGCTGGGCAGAGCCAACCCGGCAGCTTTGATTAAATTGTAAAATTCCGTTAAAAAGTTGCCTTTTCGAAATGCCGAGACCCTGCCCAGTCCCTCTCCAGCGTTTGGTTCCGAATTATACTAAACACGATGAATCTGCCGATTATAGGGACTTTTCCATTTGAACTGCAGTTTCTATCAAACCTGGAATGCGATCTTTACATACGGAAAATACCACTTCGGCATTCAAATCAAAATAGTGATGGCCTAATAATGTCACGCATTCCTTTTGCCCCTTTCCAGTCAACTTCAGGGTATTGAGCAAGCAACTTTCCACCGGTTACCTTGTCCAAATTTTTCAAATTTTCACCGATAACAATCAGCATCATGCATACGGCGTCCAACTTATCTATTCCGGCATCGGATAGGAGAAAATCATCGGGACTGCGAACACCTTTGAATCTTCGTTCGATACGGTTTGCAGCAGCCAGAATTTGCCTGAGTATTTCCTTTGCAAGCTCCCTGTCAAACATACACGGCCTCAGTGTCGATGCGTTTTTTCAAAAATGTATTCATTTTTTTTCGATAATGAACAATATCAACTTTTGTATGATAATCTGCCTCAAGTTCTTCCTTTATGTGTACCATATTAAAGAGATCAGGCTTGCTCATTCTTACGACAATATCTACATCACTACTCGGTCTACGATCATTCCTGGCAAGAGAGCCGAAAACGCCAATGGAAGTAACTCCAAATTTCTTTTCAAAAGCTAATTTCTTTTTTTTAAGAACTTTCAACGCTTCATCAAGGCTTAAATTCTTTTTATTCATATTTACCCTCTACTTTCCAGATTATGAGCTAACAGCTCTGAAAATAGTCAGAATTTTGATCCAATAAAATTTTCTACGATGATTGTACTTTAGTCTACCAAAAGTTCAAAGCTATTTTTCTATCATAGATGCGATGACAGACAAACGGCTAACAAAGCAATAAATGTAAAAAAGTACATGTTATTTTTGCATATAGGCTGCACTTTTTTTACGCTTATTGTTATATTAAACAATAAAATCTGTATAAAATATATATTTAGTACACATATTACATTTATTGATAAATCTTTACACTTATTATGATATTAAAGTAAATATCATGTAAAACAAATACAAATTTTGTCCTGATTCAAAAGCAAAATTAATGGATCAAGTCAAAGAAGTTTTACGTTACCAGCATTATGCCTATTGCACAGAAGTTACGTATTGTCAATGGATTTTGAGGTATACCCACTATTATGGAGGAAAGATCTACCCACGGGAAATGGGAAGGCGGCAAGTTGAAGCTTTTCTGTCAAACTTGGTTAGTAAAAGAAATGTGAGAGTTCCCCGGAACTACTTATGCTAACCGTTATCCAGTCGATAAAACTATAAGACAGAAAAATGAAATAAAAATTTACATAGTGAGTACTTTGTAATATACAAAGTATTATGCACTTTGATTTTAATCAATATAAAAATGACAAACTTTTTAAGGAACGTGGCATTTCATTCTCCAATGTAATCGAGGCGATTGAAGATAAAGGAATTCTACTTAATTTTGAACACCCTAATAAAGAACAATACCCTAATCAAAAAGTGATGGTTGTGAATATAAATAATTACGCATATTGTGTGCCTTACATCATTGAAAACGATACTTGGTTCTTGAAAACAATATATACCAAGTAGGAAATTTAAATATTTGATTGGAGGAAAAGAAAATGAATAAATATGATCCTCAATATATAGATCAGGAAGAAAAAAAGATAATGGAATCTATTAAAACTATGAATGTAAGTAAGTTGAAAAAACCCTCTAAAGGTGAACAAAACAAAATAAAATCAGCTGCAAAAAATTTTATTAAAAAACATACAAAAATGAATATACGGATAGACCCGTTTGAACTATAAAAAATAAAGGAACAGGCTGATCTTGCAGGATTAAAATATCAAACATTTATAAAAAGTGTTTTGCATAAATATATAACTGGTCAATTAATAGAAAAAGATAAAATAGTTAGATAACCTGATTTCTGCGTTATGTGTTTGGTACTAATTAGGGTTTTCTGAACAATCCAGGAAGGCCTAATTATTTTTCAATTAATTAATTTTTCAATCAATTATCTGCAACTATTGTGAGTTCCGGGGGAACTCCAACAAAAAACTTGCCAACTATCGCCCATAGTTTAACATATATCGTGTTGATTTTGCGTGATAAAATCAGGATCATTTGAGCACCCTTCTTATCCACGTCCAAACTTAAATTGCGAAAGATTGTTCCATTGCGATTTGTTTGGGTTCTCCTAAGTTGATCCATTTAGGATTGGAAAAAATCTCTTCTTTAACTTCTCCTTGCCAAAAATCTAATGCCGGCAGTC
>JASFBI010000461.1 GCA_030149595.1 Desulfobacterales bacterium | reverse complement strand
AAATTTTTAAAATTATTTTAGGTTTTTTGGGGTCATTGGTTTCCACAAGAATACTTTTATGGTATCTTTTTCCTCCATACCCTTGCGTTTTACTCATTAATGTTATTTTTCCCTCTCCATCCGGAGGGATCTGTTTCGTATATGAAACAGTTGAGCAGCCTCAGCCTGGTTTTATTTTTATAATTTCAAGATTTGCAGTTCCTCTGTTATGAATAATAAAATCGTGGGTTATATTTATACCATCCACAACAGAAGAAAATTCAAAAACAGGATCATTAATAACTGCTTTTGGAAATTTTTTCATTTTTTGCTCTTTGCCTGTGGCAGAAAGAGCAAAGGTAAAAACAAAAAGCAGTAAAAAAGCAGTAATCAGTTTAAAGTTCATATTACTATTCTCCATTTACTATCTGAAAATTTACATATTTTAGATTAACTTTAATTTTATTTACACTTCCGCCTGTTTTTACGCTAACAAAAAATGTTACCTTTTTTGTAATTTTTATTCAATAAAATATAAAATACTACATTAAATCCTCTGAAATTTTTATGATAATTCTCAAGAAGTCAGGGGCATTTTTAGCTGTATAATTCACTTTAGATTCTTTTAAAAAATTTGTATTAAGACTAAAGACAGGACCTCCTGCTATAATTTTTATATTTTTATCTATTTTATCTGCAATTTTAATAAGTTCATCCTGAGTATCAAATTGAAGCACAGTTAATCCTAAATAATCGGGCATATATCTGTTACAGCCCTCTATTATCTCTTCGGCTGAAAGCATTATACCAAGCTTTATAATATCTATTCCTGCAACTTTGGCATAAAGAGATATAAGCTCTATACCCATACCCAACCCATCATCAATTGTTGCAGTGAGCATGGTTTGAGGTGTTTTAAAAAAACCTGTAAAATTTCTGGTTTTTTTATAATCAATAAATTTTTCTGCCCAGGATACCAGCCTCTCCCTGGAACAAGGTTTTTTTTCAAGATCAGCTAACTCTCTTAGTATCTCTTTTTTTAATTGAACTCCATGGGTTGTCATATTTTTTCTACAATAGGAAATAAAAATCTGTTTAAAAGGTATACGGGAAAATCCACATATGATCTATTCACAGGATTTATGAAATTTTATATCCTTCCACTGCTTTTGACAAAAATCAAGCTGCCACAGACTTGTTGTTAGAAATGTTGTTCTGTTTTCAGAGTCCATTGCTATATTTGATTGATTTGATCTGCAAAAGTCATCAAATATTTTTTTATCAGAACATTCAACCCACCTGGCAACAGAGAGATCAACATGTTCATATACAGCATCCACGCCATATTCTGCCTTGAGTCTTGCTGTTGTCACTTCAAACTGCAAAACTCCTACTGCTCCAAGACTAATGTCAAAACCGTTTAATAGTTTAAATACCTGTACAGCACCCTCTTCTGACCGCTGGATTAAACCCTTTTGAAGCTGTTTCTGTTTTAATGGATTTTTTAATATTATTCTTCTGAAGTGTTCAGGAGCAAAGTTAGGAATACCCATAAATTTAAGGGGTTCCTTGTCTGTAAAGGTATCTCCTATTTTTATGGTGCCGTGGTTATATATACCTATAACATCACCGGGCTAAGCCTCTTCAACATTAGCTCTCTCTTTTCCCATACATATTTTAGCATTTGCAAAGGTTACAAC
>JASFBI010000166.1 GCA_030149595.1 Desulfobacterales bacterium | reverse complement strand
TTCAAAAGAAAGCAAAAGTAAACAAAAAAAAGAAAAACAGGAAAAAGAAAAAACGGTAAATTATGAATAAATATAATATAAAATCCCCCAGACTTAGCTGGTTTCTTGTTATATTGTCTTTTTTGATGCTAATCAGCAGCTGTAAAGATGAATCACAAAAGATAAAGCAGGAAGATGAATTTATAAGTAAAAAAATAGTTTTAAACAAGCCTGTTGTTCAAAAAAAAGATATTAAATCAAAAGATAATAACAGCCAGTTAAAAAAAGATGAATTAAAAACAGGGCAGGTTGATTCTGATGTTAAAGAACAAAAATCAGGAGAAATAATACCGGGAAAAAAGAGTGCAGATATATTGGCTCCAGAGCCTTTTTATGATCCCTATACAAAAGCAGACCCTTTTGCTCCATTATTTAAAAAGAAAAAAATAATTAGTACTATTAAGAAAAAGCGGCGGGTGGCATTAACTCCCCTTGAAAAGACAGATCTTAGTCAGTTAAAGCTTACAGGTATTATACAGAGTAGAATGGGGAATAAGGCATTGGTTGAAGAAGCAAGCGGGAAGGGTTATGTTGTAACAAAAGATACATATATTGGTATACATGGCGGGAAGGTATCAAAAATATTTAGAGATAGAATAATAGTTGAAGAAGAAGAAGAAGATCTATATGGAAAACTTGTGATTAAAAAACGGGAACTTAAACTTCAGAAACCTCCTGGAGAACAATAAAATGCTTCATAAAAAAAGATTAAACACCAGTCAGTTTTTTATCATTAATGTTTTTTTGATTTGCTTTGTGTTTTTTTTAGGATGCGGGTCAAGCAAAGTCCCAAAACCAGAAGAGGATGAAGTGCAAAAGGAAGACTATTTTGTTTTAAATGTTATTAACGATATTAAGACAAAGATAGATGAAGAAACATTTACTATTACTATAAAAGCACAGCATGAACTGGTATTCTCGTCTGTCCTGCAGTCTGAGCCTTTGGGGCTGGTACTGTATTTCCCCGGAGCTACTTTAAGTATGGGGAAAAAGGAGATTTTTGTTGATAACGTTTTTGTGGGAAAAATAACAGCAAAAGAATTGATAGAAAATGGTCCTTCAAAAGTTTTTATAGGTTTTAGGAAAGATGCAGAGTATAAAATTGATAATCAGGGAAAGGATATTGTAATATCCTTTAACAAAGGTATTAAGGAATCAGGTGAAAATCTTGCAGGTGAAAATCTAAATGATGAGAAAAATAGAGTAAGTATGCTGGATGGAGATATTGATATTTCTGAAGCGTCAATGTTTAAATCAATTGAGGTTGAATCTGCTGAAGGGTGTTTTAATATAAATATAAAAGCAGATGGAATTATTAAAAATTATAAAAATTTTATATTAGATAAACCCTCAAGGATAGTTTTTGATCTGTATGGACTAAAAAGTGAATTAAAGGGAGAGCAGTCTGCATCTGTTGTAAATAACGATTTCATAAAAAAAATACGATATTTTTCATACCCTGAAAAAATGCGTTTTGTTTTAGATACAGATAAGGATATGAAAGAATCTTTTTTGTCAAAACCGATAAGCACAGGGCTTTTGATTCAAGTAGGTAATGTAGATAACAAAAGCAGTAATAAAATTGTAAAAACAGAGAAAGCTCCTGTAAAAACAAGTTACACAGATTATGCTGTTATAAATAAAATAGATTTTATTGGAGCAAGTGAGGGCTATTCTACTGTTGTTATAGGTACAACAAGACCTGTCAATTATAAAATAAGCGAGGTATCTCCGCAGAAACTTGAGCTTGAGCTTGAACAGACATTGATTCCAAGATCAAGAAGAAGACCGATTATTACAACGAGGTTTGCAAGTGCTGTTGACAGGATTCTGCCCATAGTAAAGCCAGGTATTAAAAATACAGGTTTCATTGAAATGATATTAAGAGAGAGTGTGCATTATGATATAATTCAGGAAGATAATATTTTGGAAATCAGGTTTTCTCCATCTCTTGTTGCTTCAAAATCAGTTGATAACGAACTTCTTTCATCTTTGGCTGATAATATTTTAGAAGAAGCAGGTCGTGGTGTTGATACTGTCTGGGAAATAGAAGAGCCTGGAATTATTGAATCAACTGAAAAAGTTGCAGCTGATATATATGAAGATGAACCATATAGTTTATCAGCATCTGAAGAAAATGAGTCAGGAGATTCTTCAGATGTCTCTGTTTTGCGGTACACAGGTGAAAAAATAACACTGGATTTTTATGAAACAGACATAAAAAATGTTTTAAGGATATTAAGAGATATAAGTGGTAAGAACTTTGCGATAGATAAAGATGTTAATGGTAGTGTTACATTGTCTTTTATTAAGGCGGTTCCCTGGGATCAGGTATTGGATCTTGTATTAAAGATGAATGGTTTGGGAAAGACTTTTGAAGGAGACATAATAAGAATTGCTACTTGGGCTACGCTTCAAAAAGAAGAAGAGTATAAAAAAGCTAAATTGACAGCAGAGCAGAGTTTAAAACAGCATAAAGAAGCTTTGGAACCTTTAATAACTGAATATATACCTGTAAGTTATTCCAGTGCAGAATCAGATATACAACCCCATCTGACACCAATCTTAACAGGGGGTCGGGGGCGTATCAGTGTTGATTCCAGAACAAATCAGGTTATCATTACCGATGTTGCAGCAAAAATAAAACAGGCAAAATGTATAGTTAAACGCTTGGATAAAATTACTCCCCAGGTAGTAATTGAAGCAAGGATAGTTGAAGCATCTATCAATTTTTCAAGAGAGATAGGGGTTAATTGGGGTGCTAAGGGACAAATTAACAGCAAGCTGGGTGGTGATCATGCAGGAGGTGATCAGGAATATTCCATGGGTATAAATTTTCCGGCATCATCAAATGCTTTTGCTGGTTTTAATTTTAACAGGATAATTGGAACACCTTTATCCTTAAATGCACAGTTAATGGCAATGGAGTCCCAGGGAAAGGGCAGGATTATTTCAACACCCAAGATAGTAACCCTGGATAATGAAAAAGCTACAATAAAGCAGGGTATAAAGTATCCATATAACAAGCTTGATGATTCAGGAAATACAGTTACTACATTTGAGGATATAGATCTCGTTTTAGAAGTAACACCTCATGTAACACCGGATAACAGGGTTTCTTTGGATATTAATATTACAAAAAATGATATAGGTAATATTATTAATAATCAGCAGTCATTTACAACCAAAGAGACAACTACCAAGCTTTTGTTAAATGATGGTGATACCATAGTAATTGGAGGTGTCATAAAAGAGACAACAAGAGATGGTACTGCAGGAGTTCCTATTTTAAACAAAATTCCTTTAATAGGCTGGCTTTTTAAGAATAAAACCTTAACAGACGATAAGGAAGAACTGCTTATATTTATCACTCCACGTATAGTACAGATGGAAAATAGTCAATAAAGGTTGTAGTTTTATTCTAATGTCTGAACGAAAGTTGTCTTTTTCAGTCAGCTTCTTTGTCAGATAAAAAAACACAGTTTTTGTTTGTGTATTATCTATACGGCGTATTTAATTTATTGAAGTACGTTTTAAGCTGGAAAGTTAGGCCATATAAAAATATTATTTATGTTCCCGTAATTTTTAGGAGATTTATAAATATGAAATTATTTTTAAGGATATTCGCAGCTATTGTGTTGTTTTTTTTCATGGCCGTTATTTCGGGTTGTGGTGGATATGATGCCATAGAGCAGCCCACTGATGTCACAGAGCAGCCTGCTGATGTCACAGAGCCGCCTGCCCCTGCCGCAGAAGTTTATGTGATTGGAATTGTCTCTTCTGTAGGTTCACTCTACCCCGGAGATACCGCAGATATTACAGCGACAGCTTATGATAATAGCGGGAGAGTACTTCCAAATGAATCTCTTGTTTTTACTTTAGATAATCCATTATTGGGATCTATTGAACGAGAAGCTGTGACAGGTACAGATGGAACCGCAAAAGTAATATTAAAAGCAAGGGCTAATTCAGGGACAATTCAAATTACTGCAACTGGAAGTGATGTGCCAAGTGAAGCTTTGGTAATAGTTATTGAACCTTTGCCAGATGAAAAATCACCTGCTTCTATTAAACTTGGTACTGCAAATCCTGAAATAATTATGGTTGAGAAAACATCAACTGTATCGGCAACTGTTTTAGATAGCAATTCTAATCCTGTAGCTCCTGGAACAAGCGTTATTTTTACCCTGTCTGATTCTCAATTTGGGACATTGACACCTGAAACAGCAACAACAAATGCTGTTGGGATTGCAACAACAACCTTTAAGGCTAATAGCATTGTGGGTGAGGTTGAAATTTCTGCCTCCACAGGTACTCTGGAAACAACAACATCATCAAAAATAACCATTAACGGGTCACTGCCTGCTTCAATTGAATTTGTTAGTACATCTGCAAGTATCATTGCTGTTGCAGGATCCGGTAACAGCGAGATTGCAACTGTCAAATTTATTGTACGGGATTCCAACAAAAACCCTGTAGAGGGACAAAATATAAGGTTTCTTTTAGATGGACCTAATGGTGGTGAAAAGATCAGTGATGATCCTGATTTGCCTGATCAACTGTTTGTTTCAACTCTTAGTGATGGTTATGCGGAGGTCGTGCTGCATAGTGGCTTTGTGGCAGGACCTGCTACGATAACAGCATCCACTCTTGATAATGCTAATAATCCTGTTTTAACGGTGAATGCACCGGTAATTTCTATTGGTGGCGGGGTGCCGAGTGAAAAAAGATTTATTGTTGGTGTATCAGTGAAAAATTTACCCGGACTTGAATTTTTGGACAGGGAGTTAGATCTGACAGCTTATATGGCAGACCGTTTTGGTGACTATAACATTCTTGATGAAACCGTTGTTTCTTTTATAACTGAGACAGGACTTGCTGCTTTTTCCACGAGTGTGTCTGCAAATGATCAGGGAAAAGCTTCTGTAAAAATCAGAACCCAGGGAATACCGGAAAATGTTGAGGCAAATGCTGCTGAAGAGATACTAATAGATGCTCTTAAAGCTGATTACTTTGGTTCTCTTGATTATTTAAAAAACCCGCGTGATGGGCTATGCAGTATTCTTGTATATACAAGGGGGGGAGAACATTTTGTAGATAAAAATGCAAATGGAATTTATGATAGTGGTGACACCTATGAAGATACAGTAGCTGACCCATTTTGTGATTATGATGATTCAGGTGATTTTACTGATGGTTCTGGAGCAAATCCTTTTGAACAGTATATAGATGCTGCTCAAAATAATATTTATGATGGTAAAAATATCACCGCTTAATTCCAAATCACGCCCCATGCGCAGA
>JASFBI010000165.1 GCA_030149595.1 Desulfobacterales bacterium | reverse complement strand
GGGTTGCTATAAAAGCAAAACCTCCCCAGGAAACACCCTGGCTTATTTCTGTACTCGTATCCTGGGTTCCAATGATACTTCTTATAGCAGTATGGGTTTTTTTTATGAAACAGATGCAGGGGGGAGGAGGCAAAGCCCTCTCTTTTGGAAAAAGCAGGGCCAAGCTTTTATCTGACCAGGCAGAAAAGGTTACCTTTAAAGATGTTGCAGGCATAGAAGAAGCAAAGGAAGAGTTAGAAGAGATAATTAACTTTTTAAAGAACCCGAAAAAATTCACACGCTTAGGAGGAAGAATACCAAAGGGTGTTTTATTAATGGGTTCTCCCGGTACAGGCAAAACCCTTCTTGCCAGAGCTATCTCAGGAGAAGCAGATGTTCCTTTTTTTAGTATCAGCGGATCTGATTTTGTTGAAATGTTTGTGGGTGTTGGAGCATCAAGAGTAAGAGATCTTTTTACCCAGGGTAAAAAAAATGCACCCTGTATAATTTTTATAGATGAAATAGATGCTGTGGGAAGACATAGGGGTGCAGGTCTTGGAGGAGGACACGATGAAAGAGAGCAGACTCTTAACCAACTGCTTGTGGAGATGGATGGTTTTACATCAAACGAAGGCGTTATTCTTATTGCAGCTACAAACAGACCGGATGTATTAGACCCTGCTCTTCTCAGACCAGGACGATTTGACAGACAGGTGTTTGTTTCTTTACCGGATATAAGGGGACGTGAAAAAATATTTCTGGTTCATATGAAAAAAACACCAATAGATTCTGATGTTAATGCCCTTGTTCTTGCTAAAGGTACTCCAGGATTTTCAGGAGCAGACCTTGAAAACATAGTAAATGAAGCCGCACTTCTTGCTGCAAAAACAAATCAGGAAAAAGTCCGGATGAAAGATTTTGAAGAGGCTAAAGATAAAGTTTATATGGGCCTTGAACGTAAATCAAAAGTTATTAGAGAAGAAGACAGAAAAATTACTGCATACCATGAAGGAGGACATGCTTTAGTAGCCCGCTTTCTTCCTGAAACAGATGCAGTAAACAAGATAACAATTATTCCAAGGGGAAAAGCTGCCGGAATAACCTGGTTTTTACCTGAAGAGAGAGATTTCAAATTTAAAGATCAGCTTGAAAATGACCTCTCTGTCGCTTTTGGAGGCCGGGCTGCAGAACAGCTTATATTTAACAGAATAAGCACAGGTGCTTCAAACGATATAAAACAGGCCACAGAACTTGCCCAAAAAATGGTGCGGAACTGGGGCATGAGTGATGCATTAGGCCCCTTGTCTTTTTCCCAAAGCGAAGACCAGATTTTCTTAGGAAGAGAAATTACAAAACCAAAGGATTGTTCTGAAGAAACAGCAAAGCTGATTGATTCTGAAGTTAGCAGGATAATTAAGGAAAGCTATGTTCGTGCCGAAAAACTTTTATCTGAAAATATTGATATTCTGCATAAACTTGCGGATCTTTTGCTGGATAAAGAGACAGTTCTTGGAAAGGAATTAGATGATTTGATAATTAGCATGAGACCAGACATGACATTTTCATCTATGTCTGGTCCTTCTTTTTCAGAGGACAAAAAAGAGAAAGATCAGGATAACAGGAATGATAGTGAAGAAAATAAAATCACATAATATTTTCTTTAAAGGGCATCATCTTAAGCTTGGTGAAAAAACCTGCGTCATGGGAGTTCTAAATGTTACACCAGACTCCTTTTCAGATGGAGGCAGGTATATTAATCCTTCATCAGCCATTGCCCGTGGAATTAAAATGGCTGATGAAGGAGCAGATATTATTGATATTGGAGGTGAATCAACAAGACCTTTTTCAGAGTCTGTATCAGAAAAAGATGAGATAGCCAGAGTTATTCCTGTAATAAAAGAACTGGCCAAACATATATCAATCCCCATCTCAATAGATACTACAAAAGCCAGAGTAGCAGAAGAGGCAGTCTTTGCCGGCGCATCTGTTATAAATGATATTTCAGCTTTTACATTTGATTCAAAAATGGCTGATATTGCTGCAAAACACGGCACGGCAGTTATATTAATGCATATCAAGGGCAAACCTAAAACAATGCAGGTCCTGCCAAGTTATGAAAACCTCGTTAAAGAGGTCTGCCTGTTTCTCGAAGATGCTGTAAAAAAAGCTGTGGAAAAAAATATAGATAGATCTAAAATTATTATAGATCCTGGAATAGGGTTTGGAAAAAGCTTTGACCACAATTTGCAAATTATTAACAATATAGATAAATTTAATTTCCTTAATCTGCCAATTCTTGTGGGACCTTCAAGAAAAGCTTTTATAAAAAATATTTTACAAAAACAGGATAAAGATAAAACAAAATCCTGCTCTTTTGCTGTTGAAACAGGAACCCAGGCCGCTGTTTCTGCATCAATTCTTAACGGGGCTCATATTGTAAGGGTTCATAATATAGCAGACACCATTACAACAACAAAAATTATCGATGCTGTTAAATGTGCTTAATATACAGACTGTTACAGAATGAAAATTTCTTCAAGTTCAAGACGATTGGACAAATTCGGGTTTTTTAACAGCCTGTATAACAAACCAAAGGTATTTTAAATGCTTCTTGTAATAGATGTGGGAAATACAAATACTGTAATAGGTCTTTTTGATAAAACCGTAAAAATTAAAACATGGCGGATTCGTACAGAAAAAAACAGAACAGATGATGAGTTTTATATACTTTTTAAAGGTCTGTTCATACAGGCAGATATAAAAGAGCAGGATATAGACAAAATAATAATATCTTGTGTTGTTCCTCCGGTTGCACGTCCATTTAACAGTTTTTGTATAAAATATTTAAAAAAAGAACCTGCATGGGTAAATGCAAAAACCTATAAAGATATGCCTGTATTGTACGATAATCCATCTGAAGTTGGTGCAGACAGGATTGTAAATGCTGTTTGTGCCTATGAAAAACATAAATCAAGTCTTATTATTATAGATTTTGGTACAGCCACAACATTTGACGCTGTTTCAGAAAAAGGAGAATATCTCGGCGGTGCCATACTGCCGGGTATAATGATTTCAGCTGAAGCACTGTTTTCTTACGCCTCCAAACTGCCCAGGGTAGAGCTTTTAAAAGCACCTCCTTCTGTAATTGGAAAAAATACAGAGGATAGTATAAAGTCAGGTATAATATATGGCAGTGCAGCAATGGTTGACGGAATGATTTTACTTATGGCAAAGGAGATGAAAACAACTCCAAAAGTAATTGCCACAGGAGGTCTTGCAGGTTTAATAAAAGATGCATCCGCCTCAATAGATTTTATAGAACCTGATCTTACCTTAGAAGGTTTAAGGCTGATAAGTTTAAAAACAGAATAAACGGATACCATGTTTAATAATAAAAACTTAAAAATATTAAAAACAGGCTTTTATGGAATAAAAATTAAGGACTAAAACAAATCATCCAGATAGAGTCTGTTTATTTTTTACCGGTTATTTTTATAAAATGATTGATATCTTCTTCAATCAAATCAAGGCTTTTATTCCAGAAACCCTTTTTTGTAATATCTGCACCTAAATTATCAAATACTATCTCTTCTGTATTCATGGATCCTGTGGCAACAAGAATTTTATTATATGTTTTTACAAACTCTGTTCCCTGTTCTTTATATATTTTAAATAGAGCATTGCTGAACAGATATCCGAAAGTATAGGGAAAGTTATAAAAAGAGAGAGCTGACATATAAAAATGGTGCTTAGATGCCCAGAACAGAGGGTCATAATCTTCTAACAACCCGCAATATGCTTCTTTTTGAGCATTAACCATTAATCCAGTCAGCTGATCAGGTGTTAATTCTCCATAACTTCTTTTTTCATAAAAATTACACTCAAATATAAATCGTGAATGAATGTTCATTAACATCAGAACAGCATCTGAAATCCTTTTGTCAAGCATGGCTGTTTTTTCATTATTCGTTTGTGCATTTTTTAATAAATAATCTCCCACTATGGCTTCGCCAAAAATACTCGCTGTTTCTGCAAGACCCATTGGGTATTTTCTTAAAAACAGAGGCTCATTTTTTAAAATATAGTTGTGATAAGCATGGCCTAATTCATGGGCCAGTATGCTCATTGATGTGTAGTTATCTGTAAATGTCATAAATATACAGGGTTGTTTTTTTTTAAAAATTTCCATGCAGTATGCCCCTGCTCTTTTTCCCGACCGGTTTTCTGATTCTATAAATTTACTGTCTATACACCATTTAACAAAATCACCCATCTCAGGGTTGAAATTCCCATACTCTTTTATAATTGTATCCACTGCATAATCAAAATTTATTTTACCTGAAACTACGGGAGCAGAAACATCATACCAGCTTAATTTTTTAACTCCCATGATTTTAGCTTTAATTTCAAAAAAGGGAGTAAACATTGATTTTCTTTCAGAGACTGCACTCCACATGGAATCAAGGCTTTCTCTTTTTAATCTGTTTTTTAATAAAGATTCATCTAAAAAGTGTTTAAACCCCTTTTCTTTATACAATGTCAACCTTGTTCCTGCAATATGGTTTAATGCGTCAGCACATGTACCTTTTACTGTATCCCATGATTTAAGAGAAGCAAAAAACTCATTTTGCCTTATACTCCTGTTGTTTGAATCATATCTAACCTGACCGATAGATTTTTTTACTACACTGCCTTTTTCCATTAATTTTACTTTTAGTTTTCCGGATATTCTATCATACAATCTACCCCAGGCATGTATTCCATCCATAGAAAGATCAGCTGCAAGTTTCTCTCTTTTTTCATCCATTAAAAACTTTGAATGTCTTTTACTTTCATCAATACTAAATTTTATTTTTTTTAAATATTCTGAATTATTTAAAAATAACCTGTAATTCTCTTTTTTACATCTTTTTAATTTTGACAAGACCCTTATTTCCACAGGAGCTGCTTTAATCAGTACACTGCTAAGTTTTGCCATTAAAACCATTAGTTTTTCATTTTCAACATCCTCACTTATTTTGTTATTAACATAACCTGCTATTAATCCGCTCTCCTGTTTAAAATTTTCCAGTTTTTTAAAAAAGTTTTCCCATTTTAAAGCTACTTCTTTTTCATCATTTATATCAGGCAGTTTATTACACTCATTTACTAAATCACTAACTCCATACTCTATATTTTTAAAAGCTTTTTTAAACTCCTTTGAATTAACACCGGGAAACAGATTATCTAAATTCCATGACCTTGCATACTTTTTCATCTTCATATCCTTTTATAATAAAGATCCCTGCTGTTAAGAGATAAGCATAAAATTACTTTCAAAAACGGCTCGGCATAGCCGGAGCATGGTTATTCTTTATCCAATTCTC
>JASFBI010000164.1 GCA_030149595.1 Desulfobacterales bacterium | reverse complement strand
GTTACTATTAATTAAACGCTTGTTTATAAATTAAACACTGTTTATAAAAAAGGGACATGTTCGTTAATCGCTACAAATTTTTGGTCTATGTTTTTATTTAGATTTTCTATATTAATATTTTTTAGATAAAGGCTACTTATGGATAATAATACAAATTTTAAAGATAGACGTAAATATAAACGTTATAAAGTAACTAATGGTATTTTTGCTCTTTTGGGTCAAGAAACTACAAAACTTGGACAAATTGTAGATATCAGCAAAGGAGGACTCTCTTTTTTTCACAAAGATAGTGAAAAACACACAAATGAGCATACAGCCATTGCAATAATATTTGATAAGAAAAAATTTGAAATAAACACCATTCCCTTTAAATTTGACGCCATGGTAATTTCAAATAAAAATATAAACAATAAAAAACAATCTTTTTTAACAAAACAGAGGTGTGGTGTAAAATTTACAAATCTTACATATTACAGAGAAACATGGCTTAAAGATTTTATTCAAAACCATATGTATGTAAATTAAAATCAGCTATATTTTACACACATAAGAAACAGTCCTTGTGGAGGAGCTGTAATACCTGCATTATTACGATTCTTAGAGGAAAGTATATCATGAAACTGATCTACTGAGGTTCTCCCTAATCCAATATCTGTCAAAGTACCTACAATATTTCTTACCATGTACCTCAAGAATCCGTCTGCTTCTATTTTAAAGATAAATACATCTGCTCTATCTTTTACAAATACAGCTGTTATTATCCTTCGCACTGTACTCTTTCTTGGGCTTCCTGAACCTTCAAAGGATTTAAAATCATGGCTTCCGATCAAATATTTTGCAGCAATATTCATTTTATTAATATCAAGTTTTTTTTTTAGAAACCAGCAATGGTTCCTAAAAACAGCTGACGGCCACCTGCTGTTTATTATATGATAATGGTATATTTTACGTACAGCATCATACCTTGCATGAAAATCCTCATGCACACTAATACAGTTGTGTATTGTTATACCGGAAGGAAGCAAACTGTTTAACCCTCTTAAAAAAATATCAGCAGAAAGATCTGTATGGCAGCAAAAATTTGCAACCTGAGCCATAGCATGAACACCTGCATCTGTTCTTCCAGAACCTAATAGAGTTACTTTTTGCAACGTCATTATAAAAATAGCTTTTTCTATCTCTTCCTGCACAGTAGCCATATTTTTTTGACGTTGCCATCCATGAAAACAGCTTCCATCATACTCAATTATCAATTTAAAATTTTTCATTTATAACTCTTTATTAATCTGTTTCCAAAAGCTTGAAGAACAGGCTATTGGTTTTTTATCAATAGATATAACAGGTACAACTCCCATTAAAGAGTTTGTTAAAAAAACATGATCTGCACAAAAAAGATCCTTAATATGTAATTTTTCCCGCAAAATCACATATTTTTTATTTTCTAAAAAACGGCAAAAGTTCCTCTCCATTATTCCGGGTAAAACATAAGAAGAATAAGGCAGTATAGCTTTATTATTTTTTAATAAAACTATATTTGCTGTATTTGTTTCAGAAACAGTCTGGTCACAATTCATAACAAGTGCTTCATCATACCCATTTTTAGATGCCCATTGTCCAGCAAGAAAATAATACAGATAGTTTAATGTTTTAAAAGAAGCAATTGGAGTATGGCGTACATCATTATAAATACCAAGGTTTATACCTTTTTTCTTTGTCAATCTGTGGGTATATGGTCTTGCCAAAACAGCAAGCAAATTATTTAAAGGTGGTTTTTGATTATTCCCGTAAGTGGCAATTATTTTTATTGCAGCTGTTTTTTCTGCAAGTTGATTATACTCTAAAACCTGTTTTATTATATATTCCCATGTTAAGTCAGGAGGAGCAGTATTAAAAAGAACTTCCCATGTATTGTTAAATCGCAGAATATGCTCTTCTAAATATTTTATCCCGTTTTTATCTGATCTTATGGTTTCAAAAAAACCATACCCATACTGAAACCCAAAATCAGAAACCGGAACATAAGCCTCGTCAGCCTTTTTTATAAGTCCGTTTATCCAAAGATAATTTGTGTTATTTTCTTCTTTTGTATTTTTTGTTTCTGGGTTTAACACATCCCTTAAGGTTTTACCCTTTACAAGTGTCTCCTTGTATTCATCCAAAGAGTTAGAATCATAAACAATTCCGCCTCCAGCAGAAAAATATATTTTATCATTATAAACAACTGCTGTTCTTATGGCTATGGACAGATCCATAGTATCATGAAAACTAATATATCCAATAGATCCTGTATAGATATGTCGTCTGTGAACTTCTAATTCATCTATAATCTCCATTGCTCTTACTTTAGGACATCCTGTTATGGAACCGCCTGGAAAGGTTGCCCTAAGAATATCTATAGAACCTTTGTCATCTGCAAGCTCCCCTCTAATAACAGATACAAGATGATAAACATTTTCATAACTTTCAAGCTTTTTATGCTCAACCACACAAACTGTATCAAATTTACAGACTTTACCAAGATCATTTCTAAGAAGATCAACTATCATAGAAAGCTCGGCATCATCTTTTTTACTGGATAAAAGCTCCTGCTTTAATTTTTTATCCTCTTTTGCTGTTTTCCCCCTTGGTCTGGTTCCTTTTATAGGTCTTGTTTCAACAAAAGTTCCTGTTTGTTGAACAAAACGCTCTGGTGATGTTGAAATTATATGATGATCGTCTGCATTTATATAAGAAAAAAACGGAGCCGGATTTTTTAAATACAGTTTTTTAAAGGAAAAATAAGGATCATGATAAAACTCTTTTTCAAATCGCTGGGACATATTAACCTGATATACATGACCCGATGTAATATACTCCTTTATTTTTTCTATGGCATTAATATATTCGGCTTTTGGAAAATCAGATTTAAAACCAGCTGTATTTCCCTTTTTATCGTTAAATACAGGCTTTGGCTTTTGGCCATGTTTTTGCTTAAAAAAAACTTCCCTGTAATTTTTAGTTTTAGATATGTTAGATACAGATCTTTCAGGAATACAGAGAAAATTCTTACCTTTTTTTTTATCCCGAACAACTACTACAGATGGTGCATAAAGACACATATCCGGAAGATTAAGATCATTAACTGACGTTTTATTTAAAGATTCTATATGATCTTTTAAGTCATATGAAAAATAACCAAAAAGACCTGATACAACAGGAATATTAATTTCACATAGATCAAAATGAACCATATCTATAATATATTTTATAAATTCAAATGGATCTGATTTTATTTTAAAAGTTTTATTATCAATACTTACCTTTATACTCTCTTTATAACTTTTTATAGAGAGCCAGGGATTAACAGCCAATATATGAAATCTTGCACAATCTGAATTCCCTCCACTCATCAAAAGTACACTTCCCTCATTTGAAGAGAACCGTGATGAAAAATCAATGAAAGGTTCATCTATTTCAATGGACTCTATGTGTACTTTCGAAATAATACCAAAAGCTTCTCTTACTTCCTGAAAGCATTCATGATTCATTTAAACAACCTGTTTTTAAAAAATTATCAATTATTTTTGCACCATTTTCAGTTAAAAAACTCTCAGGATGAAACTGAACTCCATGCACAGGCAAAGTTTTATGGGAAATCCCCATTATTATTTTATCACATGTCTTTGCAGTTACCACAAGTTCTGAAGAATTTGGGAAAACCTCAAGAGAGTGATATCTTGCAGCTGTAAAGGGAGCAGACATACCAGAAAAGATATACTCTCCTTTGTGATATACCTTACTGGTTTTTCCATGAGTTGGACAGACTGAGTTTACTGTTTTTCCAGAAAAAACTTCATTAATACACTGCATACCCAAACACACACCCAACACAGGAACTTTTTTATAAAAAGCTTTAATAACAGGAACTGATACTCCTGCATGTTCAGGATCTTTTGGACCTGGACTTATTAATATATAATCAGGATTTATTTTTTCAGCTGATCCAACAGTTATTTTATCACTTCTAAAAACTTTAATATTAAGTTTTTTGTAGCCTAAAAACATCTGGACTAAGTTATAAGTAAATGAGTCATAATTATCAATAACAAGAAGTTTTGCCAAACCATCCACCTTAAAAATAAAAAAAGCCATCCATTTAGAGTCTGGATGGCTTTTGCCTATTACATAACTCAAACATTATTGTTTATAAAAGATATTTTATAAACAATAATAACAGATAAGGCAATAATAAAAACTAACATTCAAAATATAAATTAAATAATCTCCCTCCTATTCAATCCACATTTAAAGCAACAACACATGACCATTTTTCATAGCTTTTTATCTCAATAACAGTTAAACCATTTTCAAGCAGTTTTTCTGTAATCTGATTTAGATTTTTTTGAAGAAATCCTGATAAAATTACTGTTGCATCACCCTTTAAAACCGAAGAAATTTTATCCACCAGATCCATTACAGGAGCAAGTAAAATATTTGAAACAATAATATCAAATTTTTTATTTATATTCTCAAGCAAATTACCCCTGCATATAGTAATTTTTTTCCCGGCAATTCTATTTAACAATAAATTCTTTCTTGCAATATTCACTGCTTCTCTATCATTATCAACACCATAGAGTTCTGCTGCACCTAATAAATAAGATGTAATCATCAAAATACCAGATCCTGTACCAACATCTAACACACAATCTCTATTTCGAACATATTTCTCAAGCATTTTTATACACAAAGCTGTAGTTGGATGGCTTCCTGTACCAAAACTCATACCAGGATCAAGGTTTACTATTAAATCTCTTTTTTGAGGAACATAATCTCTCCATGTAGGCTTAACAACTATTCTTTCTCCTATTTTTTCAGGCCAGAAATATTCCTTCCATGATTCTGCCCAATCTTCCTCATAAACCTTATGATAATATATACGATATTTAATCCCCATGCCGAGGCACAAAACATCAACATTTTTTTCGAAACATTTTTTTATTTCGTCAAAAGAGTCATCCATTGCAAAGTAACCAGTTACTTTACAATTATAATTATCAACAAAAGACTGTACATTATGAAACTTTAAATCTTTATCCTGAAATATATCCACTACAACCCCTTTTAATCCGAGGTCATAAAAAACTCCAGCTATCAAATCAGATGCCAGCTCACTATCACAATGTTGATAAAAAACACACGATTCCATCCATTCCATAATTTTTCCTTAAATTTAGCATATTTTTCCACCAAAGCCCAAGTCAGTATTAAAAGACAACACATACGCATGGATTTAAGAATTTTTTTCACCCTTGTTCCTTAAATTTTATATGAAACTCCGTCCAACAGACCGTAATCATGAGAGTTTCAATTTTCGTT
>JASFBI010000163.1 GCA_030149595.1 Desulfobacterales bacterium | reverse complement strand
TGATTTTTTAATATACTGATTCCTGTAAAAACATAATTCAATCCTGAAAAAATTGAAAAAAAGGCTGTGGTTAAAAACAAAAATATTAGAAAATTATTTTTGGAAATCAGGTCAATCTCTTTTATAAACAGTGACAAAAAAATTGAAAAAAGTTGAAAGAAAGTAGTGAGTTTTCCGATAAAACTAGGACTTATCAGGCAGGTAATATTTTTTACAGTTAAAATAAAATACCCTGTAACTATAGTAATATCACGACTTATAACAATAACAGAGAGCCATATGGGAATAACATCTGCTACAGACAGAGCGATAAAAGCAGATGTTACAAGAAGTTTATCAGCAAAAGGATCAATATATGAACCAAGTACTGTCTGCTGTTTAAAACTTCTTGCAATAAAGCCATCTAATCCATCACTTATACCGGCAACAGTAAAGATAATAAGGGCTTCAAAATACATATTTTTTATTATGCAAAAAATAAAAAAAGGGACAAGAAGTATTCTGATGAATGTAATTGTATTGGGAATATTTATATTTAATTTATATTTTTTTGGTAATTCTATCATCTGTTTTATCTATTCACCATTTGAACTTTAATTGAGCCATCTGTTTTTTTTAAACAGCTAACCTCAAAAGAATCAAAAGCCATTAATGAAACAGCATAGACCAGTCCGTTTAAGCTTCCATTAAAATCCACAAACAAAACTGTTTCATCAGTATTTATTTCACTTATTTTCACTTCTCTGATATTTTTTGCCTTCTCAAGTTTTTTTTGAAATTTTATAAAATTGGCGAAATTCCCTGTTCCCTCAACAATAACCCGAATATATTTTTTTTGTGATTTCTGTCTATAATTCCACAGATATGATATTTTTGATGAAATCTCCAAACCTGCTTTTTTATAACTGTTAAAAAAAGTATCTCTTATTCTGTCTGTTACTGTTTGGGGGGGTATCTCTTTATCTGAAAAATCGATATTTTCAACAATAAATTTATGGGATGCCCGGGCAATTTTTTCACCTGTAGCTACTCTTAATGCCCTTATGTTTATTATGGTCTCTATATTTTTTTTAGATGAGTTCTCAATATTTTTTTGGATAATTACAGCATTTCCAGTAATTACTACATCAGCATTATAGAGAGTTCCTATATTTATAGCTGATAAATCAGTTAAAACAGGGTCTGCTGTCTTTAATTCTGCTATTTCTGTTTCCTGAATTAAATTTTTATGCTCTATTATTTTAAATCCATTTATGGACAATGTTTTTGAAATAATAGAGTCTGCAAATGTTTTGGAATCATCTCCAGATTGATTCCACCAATACTTAATTTTGGCTGGAGATTCAAAATTGGTTTTTTCAGATATCAGGATAAGAACCTTGGGCAGATTTGCAGCTGCATTTGCATCAAAGATACCTGCCTGCTCTAATCTGGATATTAACTTTTCCATGGAAACGGTTGTTTGTATAGCTACTCTGTATATGTCGTAATTACGAATTTCTGTCAGAACTTTATAGTTTTTTATAAAATCATTGATATCAGTTAAAATAATCCGGTTTACCGGCTCAAAATTTAACACCAGGGCTTCAGCAGATAAAATGTCTATAACCTTTATACTAACTGCAGAAATTAGAGCGTCGTTGATTGCAGATACTCTTGCTTCTGCTTCATTATCTAAAATTACAGAACCTGTACCAAAGACAGTAATGATTTTATTTGCAGAAAGTTCAGCTGACTCTACCTGCGGAGCAAATATTACAATAATAAAAATCTGGTAAAAACAGAAAAATAAAATAGGGATGAAAAAAGAGAACGATGTTTTTTTTGTTTTCATAATAGTTTCAGTATAATAAAATTAATATGTTGTTAGACTGATAAATAAAGCACAAAAAAATTTATCTTAAAACCTTTAAAATAAAAATCAATACTTTCTTTCAAAAACATAATCAGCAATTAACATTAAAGTTTCTTTTGGACGGCTGTTTCCAAAGAGGTCAAGGGTTTTTTTTGCTTTATCAATATGGTTTAAAATACATTTTTTTGTATACTCTATACCTTGATATTTTTCTAATAATGAAACAAATTTTTCAAACTCTTTTAAGGAGAACTCTCTTTTTTCTATTATTTTATCAATAAATAAAAGATCAGACTCTTTGGCATTTTTTCTTGCTATAATAACAGGAAGAGTAAGCTTTCCCTCTCTTAAATCAGCTCCGGTTTCTTTACCTATGGATGCTGTATCTGATGTGTAATCAAGAAGATCATCTGCCATCTGAAAAGCCATGCCCATGTTAAATCCATATTCTGTTAAAGCCTTTTCCTGCTTTCTATCAGCTTTTGCTATAAGAGCTCCTGTTCTGCAGGACCCTTCAATTAAAACGCCGGTTTTTCCTTTTATTATCATCATATATTCATCTAAAGAAAGGTTTTTATCCCCTCTCTTTAAAAGCTGAAATATTTCTCCTTCAGCCATCTCTCTTGTTATATGGGCAACTACTTTTATAATTTCTATATCTTCAGCTTCAGCTGCTATTTCCAGAGACTTTGCAAGGAGAAAATCACCTACCAAAACAGCAGTGGAGTTACCCCATATTGTATTTGCCACATCCCTGCCTCTTCTTTGTGTTGCTCCATCCACAAGATCATCGTGCAAAAGAGTTGCTGTATGAAGGTATTCAAAAATAGCAGAAAATCGTTTACCAAGTCCTTTGTCATCGCCACAAAGTCTGGCACATAGAGTTACAAGAAGAGGTCGTAATCTTTTTCCGCCTGATAAAAAAATATGCTCTGCTGTCTGTTTTACAATATCTAAATAAGGATCTAAGTTTTTATAAATTATCTTTTCAATGTCTGATAGATCATCTGCAACCATAGATAAGATTTTTTTCTGCAAACTGCTCATACTACCTCTCCTACAAGATCATATCCATCTGTATCTTTAATTCTGACATTGATAAAGGTGCCTAAATCAAGGCTGGGATTTTTTATATAAGTCACTCCGTCTACTTCCGGAGACTGAAAATATGTTCGTCCTGCAAAATATCCGTTTAAAGACTCCTCAATTAAAACCATATATTCTTTGTTTATATGTTTTATATTTTGTTTTTCAACAATTTTTATCTGGGCTTCCATTAAAAGATTATATCTTTGTTCAGCGATCTCTTTTTTTACATGTCCCCTTAGCCTGTGAGAAAAAAGGTCTTCTGAGTCTGAATATACAAATACTCCAAGATTGTCAAATTCAACTTCTTTAACAAAATTTAAAAGTACATCAAAATCTTCATCTGTTTCTCCTGGGAACCCTGTTATAATGGTTGTTCTTAAAACTGCATCACGGACTTTGTCTCTTATTGTTTTAAAAAGTTTTAATAAATCAGTCCGGCTATACCTGCGGCCCATAAGTTTTAAAATTCTGTCAGATGCATGCTGAACTGGAATATCAAAATAGGAGCAGATATTTTTTTGTTCTGATACAATATCTATGATTTTACTGTTTATACTTTCAGGATGACCGTATAAAAACCGTATCCACACATCTTTTGATAAAGACGATAACTGTTTAAGCAAAACATTTAAACCTGTTTCCGGTTTTAAATCATACCCAAAACATGTGGTATCCTGGGCAACAAGAATAAGTTCTTTTTTATTTTGTAAAATCAGGTCTCTGCTTTCTGATAAAATCTGATCTGTTGGTCTGCTTCTATATCCTCCTCTGAGCTTTGGAATTATACAGTATGTACATTTTTTATCACAACCTTCAGATATCTTTATATATGAAAAAGGGCTGTCATCTATTGCCCTGTCCTGATAATTACTACATAAATCGGTTTGTTCAGGATCTTTAAAGGAAAGTTTAATATCTTTTTCAATAGCTTTCTCTATATAATCAAAAGACCCTGTTCCCAAAAAAATATCTGCTTCAGGGAGTGTATCTGCAAGTTTGTTTTTATAACGCTGGGCAAGGCATCCTGTTACAATAAGGCGTTTACAGATCCCTGTTTTTTTGTATTGTGCAAGCTCAAGGATTGTATTAATTGATTCTTCAACAGCAGACTCTATAAAGCCGCATGTGTTCACTATAATAATTTCAGCACAAGCAGGGTCATCTGTTGTTATCCATCCCCCTTTTACAAGCTTTCCCAGCATGTTTTCGCTGTCAACAAGGTTTTTTGCACAACCTAAACTCATTAAATAAATATTCATTTTTCTTTTTATTTCTTAGCTGTTTTTGGAATGTATGTACAAAGAGGCTCTTCTTCAAGATAATCACCGGAAGCTTCAAAGGCTCTTGCACGACAACCTCCGCACACCTGCTGGTATTCGCATATTCCGCATTTCCCTTTTAACAGATTGTAATTACGCAGGGTTTTAAATGTTTCTGAGTTTGCCCATATTTCATCAAAAGGAACTTTGGTAACATCTCCGCAATTTAAATTTAAAAAGCCGCATGGTTTTACAACTCCTTTGTGTGAAATAAAACAAAAACCAATTCCTCCGAGACAACCCCGGGTTACAGCGTCCATACCATGGGTGGCAAAGCTTACAGTTTTGCCTTCCCTGTGTGCTCTTTGCCGTAAAATACGATAATAGTGGGGAGCACATGTTGCCTTTAGCTGAAGATCAACCTTGTCTCTTTGATCATAAAACCAGTTTAAAGTTCTTTCATATTCCACAGGATCCAGGCCTGTATCTGCTATATACTTACCCCTTCCTGTGGGGACTAAAAGGAAGATATGATGTGCAGCAGCTCCTAATTTTACAGCAAGTTCAAGTATCTGAGGAATCTGTTTAAGATTTGCTGTTGTAATGGTTGTGTTAATCTGAAACTCAATTCCAGCATCTTTCGCACATCTTATGCCTTCTAAGGCAGCGGCAAAAGCACCATGAACTCCCCTGAACCCGTCATGTTCTTTTTCTGATGCTCCATCTATACTTATACTAATCCTTTTTATTCCGGATTCTGCCATTTTTTTTGCATTGATTTTGTTTACTAAGGTACCATTGGGAGCCATAACCATTTTAAGCCCCTTGTCGGTTCCATATTGAGCTATTTCAAAAATATCAGATCTCAGTAAAGGTTCTCCACCTGTTAAAATTATAATGGGAGATCCTGTTTTTGAAATTTCATCAAGGAGTCTGAATGATGCTTTTGTATCAAGTTCTCCTTCATAGGATATATTTTCAGCAGATGCCCGGCAGTGAATACAGGAGAGATTGCACCTTTTTGTTACTTCCCATGCAACAAGTCTGGGACCTTTGTTTTTCTCTTTATTATGGTTAATGTTTGTCATTTTTTACCTCTATATATCTAAAACAGTTGCTGCATCTTTGGCAAAATATGTCAATATAATGTCTGCTCCT
>JASFBI010000162.1 GCA_030149595.1 Desulfobacterales bacterium | reverse complement strand
AATCAGATCGGTTGTCTTCAAAATCCATAAAGCTTTTTACCATACCACAGCTTACAGGAGCAGGAGAGATTACAAGACACTCTGTTTTACCGTCTTTTTTATATATTCCCGGAAAATATGATATTGATCAAAAATCAATAAAACATCCATGGAAGACAAAGGGAAAAAATTTTGCAGGTTTATTTGCCAGAAATTGCGGTGGAAAAGTTCCTGCAAGGCTGGTTTCTTCTGCTAAAAGCTGGCTTTGTCATGGAAACGTGGATAGAAAAGCTAAAATTTTGCCATGGGGTTCGAATGATGAGGTAGATAAAGTCTCTCCTGTGTATACAACATCTGCATATCTTGAGCATATAAAAAAGTCATGGAATTATTTAAAAGGAGATGAGGAATCTCTTTATCTTGAAAATCAAATAGTTATTGTTACAGTGCCTGCTTCATTTGATGAAGTTGCAAGAGATCTCACAGTAGAAGCAGCAAGTATGGCAGGAATAAAAAATATAACTCTCATTGAAGAGCCTCTTGCCGCTTTTACAGATGGATGGTTAGTCATGAAAATAATTGGAGTGATTATGTTAATCCTGATGAGCTTATTCTTGTTTGTGATGTAGGAGGAGGAACAACGGATTTCACTCTTATTGCTTTAAGTGATGTGGAAGGAGGCCCGCACTTTGAGAGGATAGCAGTTGGTGACCACCTGATTCTTGGGGGAGATAATATGGACTTTGCTATTGCCCGTATGCTGGAGTCTAAATTTAAGGGCAAGAAAAGCAGATTAAGTGGCGACAGATGGAAAATGTTGTGTCATCAGTGCAGGCAGGCAAAAGAAAAATATTTTCAGTAAAGAAAAAAAAGAGGTTAAAATAACTCTTGTAGGTGAAGGTAGCAGTCTTATTGGAGGAACAATGTCTGCAACTATAGAAAAAGATTTTATCTATGATACTATTGTAGACGGATTTTTTCCTTTTGTTGATACTGATATTGGTTACGCTAAAAAAAGTGGTCACGGTATTTCTGAAATAGGGCTTCCCTATGAACAGGAGCCTGCAATTACACATCACCTGAATTGGTTTTTAAAAAGGCATGGTAAAGATGTGGAAAAAATACTGGGTAAAAAACCTTTTCCCCATTTGATACTTTTTAATGGAGGAGCATTAAAGCCTGCTTTTATTCAGGAAAGAATCAGAGGGGTTGTTAGTAAATGGTTTGGTAATGAAGATGAGTCTCTGCCGAAAATTCTTGAAAATCCTGATCATGATCTGTCTGTTGCCATGGGGGCTGCCTATTATGGTCTTGTAAAGTTAGGGAAAGGAGTAAGGGTCGGCAGTGGAAGTGCCAGATCCTATTATCTTGGTATAAATGCAGAAAAAGAGCGTATCACTAAAAAAGGGGAAAAAGCAGTATGTATTGTAGAAAGAGGTTTAAACGAAGGGGCTGATGTAATTTTAACAGACAGAGAGTTTGAAGTGTTGACAAATCAACTGGTAAATTTTGATGTTTATAGTTCCAGTTACAGATCAGGAGACAGGCACGGAGATGTTGTAAGTGTTGATGACAGTATGAGTGTTTTACCATCTATCCAGACAGTAATAAAATTTGGTAAAAAAGGTATAAAAACAGCTCTGCCTGTAAAAATTGAGGTGAAATACACAGAAATAGGTACTATTTTATTGTGGTGCAAATCTCTTTCCAGTAGCCACAGGTGGCAGCTTCAGTTTCAGTTAAGAGGCAATAATACAGCACTTAATGTAGCTGAAGAATCAGTGCTTGATGATAGTGTTATTGCTGCTGTAAAAAAGCAGATTAATGAAGTTTTTTTAGAGATATCAGACAGTGAAACTTTGGATTTAATAGTTAAGAAAATAGTTGATATAGTTGAACTTCGGAAAGATAAATGGCCCCTTGGTTTTATTAGAAATATTTCAGATGAATTAATAAAACAGATTGATACAAGGCTTATTTCTTCTGTACATGAAAGCAGGTGGTTAAACTTAACAGGATATTGTATGAGACCTGGTTTTGGAAATGGTTTTGATGAACAGCGCATTAAAAATCTGTGGAAGATTTATAAAAAAGGACCTGAATACTCTAAAAATGTACAGTCGGTATCTGAATGGTGGGTTATGTGGAGGCGTGTTGCAGGAGGCTTAAAACCAGGGCATCAAAGACAATTTAGTCAGGATTTAACGCCTTTATTAATACCCAAAAAAGGGGGTAGTATTAGTAGATTATTTCCCCAGGAAATGATTGAAATGTGGATGGCCATAGCAAATATGGAGTATTTGCTTATAAAAGATAAAATAAAATGGGGGAGATATTTTTTATCTTGCCTAAAGCCTAAAAAAAGCCGTCCCCAGCATTTTTGGGCACTTTCCAGAATTGGTGCAAGGGAGCTTTTATATGGATCAGCAGACAGGGTGGTACCTCCGGATGAAGTTGAAAAGTGGATTGAGACAATTTTATCTATGGAATGGAAAAATTATAAGCCTGTGTTATCTGCTTTGATACATATGGCGAGAAAAACAGGAGATAGAACACGAGATATTAGTCAGGTTATTATTGAAAAGATTTTAGATAAACTTTCCCAGCATAATATCTCTCAAAAGCAACAAAAAAGTCTGAAAGAGGTTATACCCATAAAAAAACAGGAAGAGACAGCTATTTTTGGAGAATCTCTGCCATCAGGAATTATTATAAAGCAGTAGCTTTGTAAATAAAAAAATTACACAGTTATTAAGCGGTTATTTTTTTGGCAGATATAATGTAAGTTTGTTACCCTTTTTATTGTATTTTATCATTGAACTAAAATCTTCCATTATTGAAATACCTCTGCCGTGATCTTTTAAAAGTTTTTCTGGTTTTTTATCTGCATTGGGTTTTTTAATAAAACCATCTCCCTGATCTTTGATTTTAATAATTATACTATCCTGATCAATTTTAATACTGTATTTTACTGTTTTTTGTTTATTCATGAGGTTGCCATGCCTGACTGCATTGCTTAACCCTTCCCTTAAAATTAAATTAATTTTAAAAAAATCACAGGGGATTTTTAGGTTTTGTAAAAATTTTATGCTATGATCAACAGTCAGATCAATATTGTAAAAAGTTGATGGGAAAATAATTTCCATGCTCTGAGACTTTTTTTTTATTTGAAAAGAATTTTGCAGGGTCATATTAAAAAAATCCCTAAAAAAACAAATAAAGTAGTTAAAGAAATAAAAAAAGGAATGAGAAAAACACTTATACTTCAACTCCAATCAGAACAATGTCATCATCAGGTTTTTCTGAATCCTCAAACATCTTTTTTACTATTGCATTGGGAGCTTCAAGAATAGGGGTATCTCTTGAATTGTCAATTGTTTCCATGAGTTTTGTGCTTCCTGCGGTCCATACCTTTTGCTCTTTAGCAGATTCAATTAACCCATCGGAATAAATATAAAACCTGTCTCCTTCACTTACATTTAAAATTTTTTGTTCAAAAAAAGCATTGTGAAATATGCCGATAATGTCTCCGCCTATTTCTATAAGATAGGGTTTCTCGTTTTTTGGTACATAAACAATGGGAGGGTGGCCTGCATTTATTATGGTTAATTCTTTGGATTTTCTGTTTAGCTTTGTGTAACATGCTGTAAGATATTTACTTTCCGGTAATATTTCTATTAGAATTTCATTTATTATTTTTATACTTTCATTTGGCTGATATACAGGAGAGCAGTTCTGTTTTAACAAGGCTTTTATAGATGCTGTATAGTAGCTTGTTTTTATATCATGGCCTGAGAAGTCAGCTACAAAATATCCGTAGATTTCTTTGGAAATGGGTAAAATATCATAAAAATCTCCGCCAGCTTCATGCAGAGAATTGTAATATATCCCAAAATGTGCATCAGTATACATAGATGGTTTTATTAAAAGAGATGTTTGAGCTTCTGTAATTTGTTTTAATTTATTTGCCTGATCTGCTATTAGTGCGTTGGTTGCTATGGATAATTTTAAGTGAAGTCTTACTCTTGCAATGACTTCTTTTGGGTGAAATGGTTTTAAAATGTAATCAACTGCTCCTAAATCAAATCCGGTCAATTTTGATTTAATATCAGAAAGACCTGTAAGGAAAATAACAGGGATAGAAGATGTGTCAGATTGTCTTTTTAAAAATTTAATAACAGTAAATCCGTCATTACCAGGCATTTTAATATCAAGAAGAATAATATCCGGTTTTTCTTTACAGGCCAAAATTTGTGCATCCCTGCCGTTGTATGCAGATAGAGTGAGGTATCCCTCTTTTGTTAAAACTTTTTCAAGAAGCTTAACGTTCATTTTATTGTCATCAACAATAAGGATTGTAAAAGTATCTTTATTCATTTTCTCTCTTTTTTTTAAAAGTAAATTTTATACAGATGTTAAAATGCAAGTGTTTTGTGAAATAGTAGTTAGTTTTCTAAATTTTGTTAAGATATATTTTTTTAGATTCAAGAAAGAATACTTATTTTGATCACAGTTATCTGCTGTAGTCTAAAGGCCGTAATCATGAGAGTTTCTATTTTTGTTGTGGCCGATAAATCTGCCATGTATGTTATATGAAAATCCGTCTAAACAACTAACTTCAATGAACTTTCAGATTGAGTTTACCTGTTGATTTATGGCTTCAAGCAGCTTTTTTAGTTCTTTTATTTTTTTTTCGATATTATCTATTTCATTTGTTGTGTTTTGTTCAATATAATTTGCAATAGTTGAAATTTCAGTGAATCCAAGATTAGCTGAAGCTCCTTTTAAAGAGTGAGAAGCTTCAGACATACCATTACTATCTTTTTTACTACATGCTTCTTCAATTTTATTTATATCTGAGGGTGCTGTTGAAACAAAAAGTTCAGCAAGTTCAATGAAATCTTCGTAATCTAAACTAAGATCATCTGCAAGTGTTTGAAAATCCATGATTTATCTCCATTGTTGTAGTTTTTTTAAAAGTAAAAACTATTAAAGACAAAATTAGCTGTGGATGAAATTTACTATATCAAAATATAGTAAATTGTCTGGAAAAGTGATTTTATTTAAACAAATATATTATATTATATATTTATAACATCAATTTTATATATAGTAAAAACGTTAATATGCGTAATGTATTACAATTAGTTTTAATATTGTTGTTTTCAATCAATAATTTACAAGGTCAAGAATTAACTCGTGGCCCCTATTTACAAAGCTTATCTTCAACAAGTATAAAGGTTGTATGGCAAACTCAGGATTCTGCAGTAAGTGTATTATTGATGGGATCTTCACCAGAAAATCTAGATATAGTTTTTGAAGAATTGGAGCTAAAAAAAGATCATGTCATGTTATTACAAGGTTTAGAACCAGCTACAACTTACTTTTATGGAATTA
>JASFBI010000161.1 GCA_030149595.1 Desulfobacterales bacterium | reverse complement strand
CATTCCAGAATAAGAGTTGATACAATAAAAAAAGAAAAAGAAAGAAAAGAAAAAACAATAATTTATTATTTTCCTGAATAACATATTTTTTTCACGTTGTTTAATAAAATAATTCAATAAAATAAATTTATTATACTAAAATAAATTCAGAAATTATTAAAAAGAAGAAAAAGCATAGGGCAATCTTACAAATATTGTAAAATCAGGAGCATCAGGGGTGAGACCAATACCTAAATCAACATACAGGCTATATTTATTATAAACTCTCCAGCCTGTTCCTATATTTAAAATTGATGTGGAAGTTGCAGAACCTGTATCAGTAGTTCCATCTTTGTAATTATATTTTGAACTAAATCGGTATATCAATTGATACTTTAAATTGATAGACATAAAATATGAAAATGAAAGACCGAATCCGGAGCTTACAGATATCTCCCCTCCTGGCTCTACAGATTCCAATATTTTGTCTTCAGAAATTTTTTGGTTCAATCCCCTTGCATTATCATTATATGAATAACTCAAGGAACCAAACACAACAGCCGGATCTATAACACTGCTTAAACTAACTCCTAAAAAAGCAGACGAAGAACCTGCACCTGTGGACAACTCCTCTTCGAGATTAATTTCATAGGGACTTTTGCCTGTATCTAAACTTATACCTCCAAACAATATGGGAGTTACCATATCGCTTACTGTTTTTACAGGCTGGTATTTTAACGACAAGGAAATATCTCCAACATCAGATACTTTACTGCTTGAAGTAGTTCCTACTTTATCATATTTATAAACAAAAGGTATGGTACCTGTCAGGGTAAGATTATCAAAAACAGAGTATTCTGCAGAAACAATATTGTTTATTACATGTTCATATTCATGTTTTACATCAACAGGTTCAAACTTTAAAATATCATTTGAGTAATAACTATAAGAAAAATCATACTCCATAACAAGTGTATTTTTAGCTGCAAGACTATATTTCTTACCTGCAGCTGTAAGCAGCTCTTTCTCTTTTTTTGATTTTTCATCATCTGTTATTACTAATTTCTTTCTTGCCTGTTTTTCATCATATAATATTTTAACCTGTTTTTGTAATATCTCTATTTTTTTTTGCAATATCTGCAAATTACTTAATTTACCTTGTGCCGCTTTATTCAATATCGGTTTTTTATTTTTGTTTAAAGTTGAGTCAACGCTTTTTTTAACTGGTTTAGATTTATCTAAAGTTGAATCAATACCTTCAAAAAACAGTGACTTATTATCTTTTTTTTTTAGCGAAACAGCAGTATCTGCCATAACAAAACTAAAATCTAATAAAAGCAGAGCAAGCACAAAACAACAAATTTTCTTTTCCATTATTCCCTTTTCCAGCAAATTAAAATCTATTTTAATTTAATTATCTTACCATTTATTATTTTTTCTCGCATAACATTAACCTGTTTATTAGATAATGGCTGGTCATAGCCAAAAACAACTCTATTCAATACTTCATCTGATATGAATCTTAAACTTTTATTCGTAAGCTTTAACTGATTTTTTACAGGAAAACCGCCTGTATAAACAATAAAAAGAATATTTTTGTACCATATTTCTTTGAACTTTTCCACACTAAAACTAATATTACCTGCCGAAGGATCTGCTATAAACACATGATTTTTATATATTCCCTTTAAAATAACAAAGTGGTTATAACCAAATATTGTTATAGGTATTATAGACGGCATATCAAGCCCCATAAGATCTTCTATTTCTGCTTTATACCCAACCCCTTTATAATTAATAACCTTTAGAAATTTTTTCATATCCAAAAGAGAGAATGCCCTGCGTTTTATTATTTTATTTTTATCGCCAAAACGAAGAAGCCCTCTTATAACCTGCTTTTCGCTAAAATCCTCATTCAGATAATATTTTAATAACGTAGCAAGTGCTGCTGAACCACAACTATAATCATAGGTCTGTTTAACTATAAATTCATCTTTAAATTCCGATAAAGGCTTTATATTTTCTATTATTTTAACACGGCTTTCTGCAGAACCTATATAAATAGACTGTTCTTCTATGTTTTGCTTTTTTGCCGGAATAAAACATGTAATTATAGAAAGCCCTAAAATAAATGCCAAAAAAACAGACATAATAACCCTTTTGGATTATAAACATAAAATTTAATTAATAGAAATTGACAACAAACCGGTAAACAGCAGTTTTGTTACAGGCAGTTTATGATATGATCAACTATATTTATATGAAAAATTAATGGAGCAGATAGCCTGCAGCCTCTGAAAAATGTAGCCAAACACCCATACCAGGAATAGTATCTTTTGTTCTTGGTAAAAAAGCATTTGTATTTACAGCACCTGATGTATCTGTAATTTGATTTGCAAAAGCTACCCAGAAATCAGTATGATTAAACTCTATACTGTTTAACAAACCACCAAGACCTGTTCTGCGTGAATTTAAAAGAATAGGCAGCAGAAGAAGTACATTTACTTTTCCATCTGCATTTAATGAATGAAAATCGCCATTAAGATTGCCATCTATATCATCTGACCCCGCTTTTATAAAAAGCAGTTTTCTGTCTGGTGAATTTATATCATCAAAAGCCACCTCAATTTTTAATCCATCTAAAGATAACGGCCTGTCTTTACTTTTCCCTGCAGTTAAATCTGTAATATCTACATCCCATCCATTACCATAATGACCTAATTTTAAAGAATCAACCGTAGCATAAAGATCTAACTCAGTTCCTATTTCAATAACAGCAACATCATGATTAACATAACCATCGGGTAAAAGTAACCGATTAGTGGTTTTAACAGATCTATGTTCCACTGAAAAATTTAAAAGCCCTGTACCATAAATATCTGAAAGTTCTTCTTCAGCCAATGGTTTCATTTCAGCAAAAAGCGGAGAAGTGAATAATAAAAATATTATCAATATTAGTAAAAGTCTTTTAACTGGCATTTTAACCCTCCCCTTTTTTTAATATATAACAGTAACTTTTTAAGTTATACTTTAATACAAAACCAAGATCAATTATTTACTGCTTTAATCTGAGCTTCATATATTTAACATTAATCCCGTCTATGGCAAACGGACCCCATGGTGTATCGGCAACACGAACATTTCCCTGCATCTGCATATTTATTACATCAGGCGTGTCTGTTGATAAAGACAGCCACATGGGCCCTGAAAACCCCCATGATGCAGGATCTGCTGGACTACCTGATGCTGACTCTGAAAGATCAATACCCCCAAAAGAAAAAGAATCTGTATCATTGAAGTCATAATTTACCTCATCTATACCAAGTTTAGAGAATAAATTTATCCCAATTACCTGACCTGGAATTATCAAAAGTTTTGTATTATCCCAAATTATATTTGAAACAGATAAAGAACCAATATCTTTATTACAAATTGAGATGTCACCTATGTTTAAATCCACTGGTTCATTATTTTTATTTGAACCAGCCAATAGAGATATACCAGTATTATTGGAACTATCAACATCAATATCAAGATAATGAAAATCATCTGAAAAAGTAGAAATATCAATATCTGTTGTAACATTATGCAGATCAAGTGATTGATCTGCACCCTTTAAACTGATCTCATCTGAACGAATAGACAGCACGCCCTGATCAACCTGAACCTGAATTGATAATCCTGATTGCCCACTAACTTCAGACAATACCCTATCTCCCAATAACTGCATTTGAGCATTTATATTATTTGGAAACAAAAATATCATAAAAACAAAAAAGTACAATTTTTTATACAACATAACAACACCTGTCTAATCAAAACTCTTTCATGATCTTTTGTGGTCAAATCTGGGTGAAAAATCCAGATCGGCCTTATACCCTTTTTTATAAAGGTAAAAAAACATATCTTATAATTAATAGTAATCACAGCAAAATAAACACTGCTTAGTATAGATAACATGTTTGATCTAAAAAGCCAAGTTTATTTTAAAAAACCTTGTTTACTCTGATAGTTACTAACATCTTCTTATTTATTTTTATTTATCAACCATGTCAATAAGTATTTTAATATTTCTGTATAGGACAGGAGTATTAAAACAGGTTTACCGCTTTCATAATAAAAAGATCACGTAATATGAGGTTTAAAGCACATTAAAAGTGCAGGAAAAATAATAAGATCACCAATAAATGCAAAAAAAATGGACAGGCAGGTTAAAATACCAAACAGCTTCACAGGTATTAAAGAGGCGAGGCACAATACAAGAAAACCCATACACAGCAGAAGGGATGTTATTAATATAGGCTTTCCTACATTTAATCCGGTTTTTACAATGGCGGATTCTACACTAAAACCAGACAAAATATTTCTCCTGTACCATACAACATAATGAATTGTATCATCTACAGCAATTCCCATTGTAACACTTGCAATCATTACTGTAGTTATATCAAGGTTTATATTAAACCAGCCCATTATACCAAAAGTGGCAATAATGGAGAAAACATTGGGTATTATACTTAAAATTGTCAGCTTCTTTTTTTTACAGATAAAAAACATAATTAAAGAGATTATTAAAAACGCAGAAAAAAAACTTTTATACTGGCTGTATTTAAGATTTTTATCCATTAAAGACCAAAGTACAGATATCCCTGTAAGTTTATAAGAGTATTTATCTTTAAATTCTCCATTTGTAAGAATTTTTATCAATTTTCTCATATCAATTAAAGTTTCATTTGACCTCATATAACTATTAAAAGATATTTTTATCTCCATTCTATCTGGAGAAATCAGTCTGTCCAATATTTCAGTACTTCCTATTTCATAATAATCTTTTATATCAATATCATTTTCAGGAATTGAAAAATATTTCACTCCTCCTGCATTAAATGCTCTGTTAACCTCTTTTATATAGTCTACCACTGAAAAAGAGGCGGTAAAACTGCCTGGCATGGCTTTCATTATTTTTTGTTGAAGATCTTCAACAACCTTCAAGCTTTCCCTATGAGTAAAATCATTCTCCACGTTTTTTGCCTGAATAAGCATAACTACAGGAACAGAACCGCAAAGATTTTTTTCTATAAAATTTATATCAGATTTTATTTTATTATCATCAGTAAGATAATTTATGAAACTTGTTTCATAACTCATTTTACTTATACCTGTAAAACTGACAACTACAACTATTAAAAAACAGATACAGATCTGTTTATAATAAGATATGCTAAAATAACTGATTTTATTTAACAAATCTGCAAGCCAATCCTTACGCTGTTCAGGATAATCTTTTAGTCCCAAATTACATTTTAGTATAGTGCATGGCTTATAAACTTGTTTAACCATCATCATAATGGCAGGCAGAAAAAAAAGAGTTAAACAAAAAGCCATCATAACACCTATGCCAATAAATATTCCCATAATC
>JASFBI010000460.1 GCA_030149595.1 Desulfobacterales bacterium | reverse complement strand
TACCGGTGTTGATGGTCTAAGACTCTGTTTAAAATAACCTGTTCCTGTTTCATAATAAAGTGCATAAAAATTTGCATCTCCTCCAAAACCGCAAACATCAGCACTGGGAGTAAAACTCGGCACAAAGACAGTCCCACCTAAAACAGCAGGCTTGCTTACCACCCGCTCAGAAGGAGATGTTGCTGCAAGTGAAATATACCAGCCATCAGAATTTTGTGCATCTGTTAAAAGATCTGCCCATATACCATTGGTTCCATAATCACTTCCTGAGCTGTCTAAGACTCTTTTAGATGTTGTTACCTGTATTCCATTTGCATTAAACAGATCGCCTCTGTCGAGTGTTAAACTTGTTGTAAAATCATGGTAATAAGAGCTTTGGTCCTGATTAAAAAACGGATCTTTTACTCCGTAAAAATACTGCTGATTATTGTCTGTTTTATCTGCATCACCTATATATCTGCCTGTCCCAAAAAAGATCCATGCATTATTATGTCTGTCTACACTAAGTGACATGGGTGCTGTTACAGGCCTGTCTGTGTCAAAAAAAACATGGCTTTCCCAGTCTGCAGTAGTATCATCATAGACAACATTACCTGTAAAACCGGAATTCCAGTTACATGTAGTACAGGGAATTGTTATTTTATGCCCCCTGCCTTTTTCTGCACCACTCGGGGTCTCATATGTTTCACCAAAATAGATTGCATCAACATTATTATTTAAACTCTTGTCTAAGGCAACAGGCGAATTTATAAAAGCTTTAGACTCAAGAGGCCCAAAGAGCCAGTGTTCATCAGCTGCTGCACCTGCTTTTTTATAAGGTTCTCCGGTTTTAAGATTCACCACAAAAACATAAGCATCATTGGCACTGGTACCATCATACTCTGTGGGGCCTGATCCAAATACAGCAAACCACTCATCCTCAACTCTCACAATAACCGGAACTGATCTGCTCATGGCAAGATTTGTGTAAGCTCTTTCCCACAAAAGCTTAGGGGACCTTGGCTCTGTTACATCAAGACACGCATAGCTCGGGTAAAAAGTTTTTGTCCCGTCTGCTACTATCTCTTTTCCTCCCATATTAAGACCCACAAGTAAAATAGTCCCCCAGTTTAAATCTGTATCTGCATCAGTATAATGGGTATCATCAGCAAATATTTTAACATCTGCAACCTTAGGCATAAGATCAACATAGTATGTATGTGTATAACCCGGATATGCATACCATTTCAAATGGGGTAAAACACTTTGTGGTATATATGCCCACAGCTCATCTCCGATCTCCTCATTTGCTATATATGAGCTGTCCCCTGAAGTATCTGAAGGGTAAGGATTTTCATATCCACCGGTAGAATTGTTGTATTTCCAGGATGTAAAGGCATGGAGCATTCCATCATTTGCACCCACATAAATTACAGTCTCCCTGTCTTTAAATTCATTATAAAATGTTTGATAGGACTCATCTTTATATATAATATGATAATTTTCAGCAGGTTTGGAAACAGTTACAGGAGTTGAATTTATAATATCACCAAGCTTCCATGTTTCACCGCCAAGTGTTCTGTTTCTCAATGCTGTACTGTCTGTTCCCCTTATATAATTTATAAGATTGTCAGCTCTTGTTGTACCTCCTGTTGCACCAAGCCAGTCCCATGTTGACACATCTGCTACACCAAAATAAGAAGTTAGAACAGATGATGAAGCTGTA
>JASFBI010000160.1 GCA_030149595.1 Desulfobacterales bacterium | reverse complement strand
CATGATTGCTGGTAATTTTATTATTATTATTAATCATTTATTAAAATGTTCTAATAACCAGGCTAAAGTTTATATGTTTATAATCTGATACTTTTTAAAAGAAAAGAGGTAAATATGATTTGTAAAAATTCTTTACTATACTACTTATGTATAAAATATATAGTAGTATAGTAAAGAACCGGTGTCAAATAAAACTTGGGGGAATCTTAGGTCTTATCTGTACCAGGGACACTGTGTTTTGGGAAAAAATATGTTTTTTTTTGCTTCCATTTATTTAATAAGGAAGCAAAAAATTTAGATATAAATTATTGTGTTAATTTGCAAAAGAGTCTTCTGGTATATCCATAACAGAGCTGTCTGTAGTAAGGATGCCATTCATATTGCCTATGGCACCTGGAAGCATGGCATTTATAAAGTATGTTGCTGAACTAACCTGACCCTTATAAAAAGCAAGATCTTTCTTTTTGGCACTTTTAATTTTTGGAGCAGCAATACTGGCTCTCCATAAGAGCATCCAGCCCATAAGTACATCGCCAAAAGCTTCTAAGTATGGATAAGAAAATGCAAAAGCATCAAGTATTTTTGCAGACATGGCAGTTGCGCCAATATGTTTTGTTGTCTCAATAAGTTTACTTAAAGCTGCATTTAAATTTTCAGATAATTCTTCCAGACCTTCAATCTCTTTAGCATCTGAAGCGGTTTTACCCATTAATTTAAAAATCTCTTTTAGTGGTTTTCCACCATTCATCGCAAGTTTTCTTCCAAGAAGGTCCATGGATTGAATTCCATTTGTGCCTTCATAGATCTTAGTGATTGTACAATCTCTTAATAACTGTTCCTGGGGATATTCTGTTATAAAGCCATAACCTCCATAAACCTGTATGCCGGTAGAGCAGACGCTAAAAGACCTGTCAGTACAATATCCTTTGGCAAAAGGTGTAAGAAACTCAATGTACCCCTGATACAGCTCTTTCTCTTCCTCATTGTCAGTAGTTTTAACTATGTCAAAACAATTTGCAATAAAGTACAGTAAGCTTCTCATCCCTTCAACATGAGATTTCATTGATATTAACATACGTCTTACATCAGGATGATTAATAATTGCTACAGCAGGAGCATCAGGATTCATCATATCCATCAGGTTTTTTCCCTGGATTCTCTCTTTGGCATAATTTACAGCATTCATGTATGAAGCAGAAGCCATTGCAACCCCCTGGAGTCCGCATCCAAGTCTTGCTTCATTCATCATAACGAACATTGCTTTCATGCCTTTGTTTTTCTCACCAAGAAGATTACCTATGCAGTTACCTTTGCCTCCAAGAGTTAAAGAGCATGTTGCATTTCCATGAATACCCATTTTTTCTTCAATACCTGTGCAGACAACATCGTTATCTTCACCCAGGGATCCATCATCGTTAACTCTTATTTTAGGAACTAAAAATAAAGAGATACCTTTTGTTCCTTCTGGTTCTCCTTCAATACGGGCAAGAACAGGGTGGATTATATTTTCTGTAAGATCAGCTTCACCGCCTGATATAAATATTTTACTTCCGGTTATAGAATATGTACCATCATCATTTTTTACAGCTACTGTTTCAACAGCTCCAACATCTGAACCTGCCTGAGCTTCTGTAAGAAGCATTGTTCCAGCCCATTTTCCTGACCACATGTTTTTCAGGAAAATTTCTTTTTGTTTATCTGTTCCAAACTCTTCAACAAGCTTTCCTGCTCCATGGCAGAGGCCAGGATACATTAAAAAAGCAGGGTTTGCACCAACAAAATATTCCCCGCAGCTTGTTGCTACAGCATATGGTAATCCTTGACCACCTAATTCAGGATCATCAGCCATTGCAATCCATTCACCTTCACAATATAATTTATAAATACGATGAAATTCCTTTGGGACTGTTACTTTACCGTTGTCAAACTGACATCCTGTTTCATCTCCAATTTTCTGAGTAGGAAGAATTTCTTTTATTGCAAGATTTCTCGCTTCATTTATAACCAGATCTATTGTTTTTTTATTAAAATCTTTAAATTTATCGTTTTTACTCAGGTTCGATACTTCCAGCATTTCGTGTAAAACAAAGTCAATATCTCTCCGTTCTGATATGGGTTGAACCATTTTTTACTCCTTTTTAAAATACTATAAATTGAACATTAAAAAATGCAGACAGCAGAGCTTCAGCAAATCAGACATACAAAATCAACCAGAATTTGAGATGCAAAATGAGCTGTTTTGTATACATTTCTACTAAATAACATAAAATGCCATTTTAACAATGAATATTTTACTGTCAAGTAATTTTATTTATGAGAGAAAAAACAATGAATATGACATTTTTTCTCATAAATTTAAGAAAATAAAAAAAAGATGTTTCTGATTAATATTTTATGTATCAATCAGTTTTTTTATTGATTTTTATGCTAAAAAAAGGTGTTTATAAATAGCGTTTATAATTTTACTATTTACAGGCGGTTTATGTAAATTCCCATGGTTTTTTAAATATTTTTTGAAAATAAAAAAATGATGATAAATAATTATATGTTATTAATTGGAGCCGGGGTATTTGTAGGTATTGGAGCCTCTTTTAGCGGGCTTGGAGGAGGGTTTTTGATGATTCCTCTATTACTGTATCTTGGATTTTCAGCCCAGGAGGCTGTAGGAACATCGTTTCTTGCCATATTTATTATTTCTGTTTCGGCTGTTTTTGCCCATAGTAAACTATCCCATGTAAATTATACAACAGGTCTGCTGCTTGGAGCAGGCGGAGTAATAGGAGCTCAGATAGGTGCCAGACTTATTGATAATTACTCAACGGTAAATTTCAAAAAATTTTTTGCAATTGTGCTTGTTTTACTTGCATCTTATGTTTTTTTTAAAAAATAAGAGTTTGTTTTAAATAAGCTGTAAATTGTTTTCTCCGCATTTTTTAATCTTTTTCTAAGAAAAAATATCATGAAAAATTTTTATTTAGATGAAAAAAGTTTTATTGAAACCATAGTAAAATTTAAAATATTTGATAAAAACTGTGAAACTGAGATTAAAAAGAGACCCCTTTTTTTTATGGAAGCCGAGTTGTCTCTTTTAGAGTATATGATAATCAGGGATATTGTAGAGCTTGGTAAATGCAAAGGCGATATAAATTTTGTATATATACTTATAATGATGTTTGCAGCAATAAAGAACGGGAGTCTTTGCATAGATATAGATCAAAACAGGTTTGTAAATCGTCTTTCTGAAAGTACGAAAAGTGAGGTTAGAAAAAATCTGGCAGATTTTTTATCAAATTTGGAAAAAGGTAATTATCAGAAAGTTATATGTATAAAAAAAGATGACAAAGTATCTGCTCTTCCGCTTGTTTTTGATCAATCAAAAAACAGAAAACTGCTTTATTTTCATAAGTATTATGTTTATGAAAAACTTTTGAAAAAGCGTATGGAGTCTGTCTTAGTTAATAACAGAACATTTAAAAAAGAGGGGATTGATTATTTAATCAAAGAGATATATCAGCCTGATTCTTTGATTCGTATTGGAGATAAAAAAAAACCTTTAATAAAGGATGATATCCAGATAAAAGCCATAAAGCTTGTACTTGAATCTTCTTTTGGGATAATTTCAGGAGGCCCTGGTACAGGTAAAACATCTCTTATGGTAAATATTTTAAGATGTCTGGTCAGATCAGGCTATGGATTTACTGCTATTATGCTTGGTGCTCCTACCGGACGTGCAGCACAGAGAATAACAGATGCTGTTTCAGATAATATTTTATCCATTAAAAAGCCATCAAAAGAGGATTTGTCTCTTTTAAATCTTAAAGGAAATACTCTGCATAAATTATTGAAATATAACAGTTTCAGTAATAACTTTTTATACAACAGTTCAAATCCATTACCAGCCGAAGTAATAATAATAGATGAAGTATCTATGGTAGATCTGTTTATGATGGAAAAACTATTAGGAGCAATAGATACAAGGAAAACAAAAGTTATTTTTATGGGAGATAAAGATCAACTGCCTTCAGTTGATGCAGGAGCTGTTTTTAAAGAGATGGTACCAACAAATATCTCAGGAAAATTTGCAGATAAAATTGTTGTATTAAAAACAGTTTACAGGTCAGGAGAGAGTTTGCTTCAATTTGCAAAATCCATAAACAGAGGTGTTTTCCCTGAATTTAATAGTGCTGTTTTTGAGGAAGCTTTAAATAGTGATATAGATAAATGGGCTTTTGTATCAGGAGGTGATAAGGATCAACTTAAAAAACATATAAGACTCTGGGTTGAGAATAAATATCTTTATAATGAAAAAAGAAGCAGGAAAAATTATAAGGATTTAATAAAAGAAGCTGAAAATATTGATTCAAACAAGTTGGCTGATTCTCGTTTCATGGAAAAATTACTTGAGAAAATATTTAGTTTTATTAAAGGGGCAAGAATTTTATCAATTGTAAAAAACGGAGTTTTTGGATGTAGGGGAATAAATTATTTTATTACAAAACATATATCAGAAATTTTGGATAAAGACTCTATTGAGGATAATGTTTTTTCAGGAAATATTATAATAATCACGAAAAATGATTACGCAAAAGAGCTGTTTAATGGTGATATTGGAGTAATAATTAAGGATAAGGGGAAAAATTACAAAGCTTATTTTCCAAAAGCAGGGAAATACAGAGGTTTTTATATGAATACTCTTTTATCATGGGAGACTGCTTTTGCCATGACAGTACATAAAAGTCAGGGATCTGAATTTGATAATGTTTTGCTGATACTGCCTGAAGATGAAGAACACAGGCTTCTTACCCGTGAGATAGTTTATACTGCTGTAACCAGAGCAAAAAAAAGTGTTATTATATATGGTACTAAGACTGGTATAAAGACAGCACTGTCAAGAAAAACAGACCGTGATTCAGGTTTAAACTGGTAAGACTTTATAATGGAGGCATATAAGGTTCTCCCCAGCATTTTCGCATTTTATTAAATCAAGATTTAACTCTATTTTATCTGAAAAAAGAGATATGCCTGTGCCGAATGTTTGAGGTGAAATTGTGATAATTACTTCATCAATAAGATTTTTTTTTGCAAAAAGGGTGTTTGTTATACTGCCTCCCACAAGAACAGCTTCTGTATATCCCTCTTGTTCCAATTTATAAAGAATTTTTTCAGGGGATAAAGCTGTAAAAATAAGATCTTTGTTATCTGATTTACGCAAACTGTTTCTGGTTAATACAATGTTTTTACGCATGCTTAGGGGTTTTTTTATAGTATCAAATGTTTTTGATCCCATAATAATAACCTTTGCTTTTTTTGTGATTTTTACAAAAAGAGCTTTGTCTTTTTTTCCTGTCCAGCTTGTAAAATGGTTTGAATCTTTAGCTATTTTACCATCTAATGTCACTGCCATAAGCATAA
>JASFBI010000159.1 GCA_030149595.1 Desulfobacterales bacterium | reverse complement strand
ATTTTATCGCCAATATCGGATTGACCTTTTAGTTTTTTCATATCCTCAAAGCTTCCGCCTTCCGGAATATCAACTAAATCACCGCCTTTGTCAGACACATATTTCATAAACAGCAAAACCAATACATAATCTTTGTACTGGCTTGCATCCATACTTCCTCTTAATTCGTCACAGCTTTTCCAAAGCGAACTATATAATTCTGATTTTTTTATTGCCATATTCCTTCTATCCTTAATCACCTCGGATTGTTATTTTCTTTATTTTAAAACCGCTAAATCTACATCAGCAGTACTTTTTTACATATAACGCTGAACTCAGGGGGAACGACTTTTTGTGTACGCCTGTGTATGGGCATACGCTAATGGGTGTAATTTTCCTATAGCTGAGTCACTGTTAAGAAATATTTTTAGCATAAACAATTAGTTAATGGCAAGGGCATTATCGTGGGGGAATGTCCTGAGGAAGGCTGCAACAAATCATGAAAAAGACGTATTACTTTTACGTTCTTTTTGTGTTGGAAAATAAATTTAATCCTCTTTAATGCAGTAACGCAAGTTGTGGTTAAATTAATTTTTTTGTCTTGAACCTGGGAAAAATTTTAATTCTGCAGCAGCCTGTCGAATAATTTAACAGTTTGATTTTTTACGGCAGGAGAAATTTGAATAAAAAAATACTGTTTAACAAGGTTCTGTATTTTGCTTTTGCTGGAATGATGAAAAAACAGCAAAAAAAAAGTCCTTGGTTAACACCATGGACTTTTTTTGCAAATATGCTTTTTTTATAATGCTATATAAAAGCCTGCCTAATTTTTTTTACTAAAACGTTTGCGATTGTAGCCTATTAGACCAATGAGGCCTGCTCCCATAAGCAGGATGCTTGCTGGTTCAGGAACAGGGGCTGTTGTTGCTTCAGCTGTTAATGTTGCATTGTTAAAATAGAAATCTCCGCCTACTGCAATCAAAGTACAATCAATGGTTCCAGAGTCACTTAAAGTTATTAAAGAGTCAATTTTAAAAGATTTACTTCCAGTATCAACTTCCCACAAGAATTTCCAGGAGAAGGTGTTTCCTTCGAGATTGAGATAGGCAACTTCATACCAGTCATAACTATCATCTGTAAGATTTAATAATACTGTAGCTTCAGTCACATCTTGTGTTTTAGGATTAAAACCATAATCAGTGATATCAAATGTCCATGAATCACTCTGGTAGCCTTTCATATAAATATTTCCTGCATCATAGGTGTCTGTATAAGATGCAGCACCTGCACTTCCTGTCATTCCAAAAATTAATGTTACCGCACACAAAATCATAAAAATTTTTTTCATTTATAAGTTCCTTTCTTAATAATTAATAAATTAACCGGATTAAATCCAATTGCTTCTTGAGTAGTCAATAAGCAATTCGCATGCCATCTTTGTAAATAGTTGATATCACACATATTTTTGATGTTTGATTGTATATAAGCCAGGGTACTGTAAAAAAATCCGACAGGGTTGGTACTTGTAGCGTACTCTCTTTTTTTGAGATACCTCTAATTTGGAGGGCTGTTGTTGTCAGGGATTACAGATAATTTTTAAAATAGATGGTATGTTGTGCAGGGGAAAAGTTTTTAAAAATGGTGTCGAATAATTTAACAGTTTTAACTCTTTTGGTTAAATAGAGTCCTTATTAATTTGACGGTAAGGCATGTCTGCTATATTCTGAATATTAATTTTATTTCTAAAAGTATTTCGACAGGCTGTCGAAAAATCAGCATTTTGCAATAAATGCTTAATATAATGAGGCAGGTCAGATGGGCGAAATAAAAAACAGGCAGATGTATGTGTATTTAATTGTTTTTACTATTTGTTCCACAGCAGGTTTGCAGGCATGGCGAACTCTTTTTGATAATTATGCTGTTGGTGTGCTTGGGCTTGAAGGAAAGCATATAGGGGCTGTTCAGTCTATCCGGGAAATACCCGGGTTTTTAACCTTTCTTGTTATCTATCTTCTTTTGATTATCAGGGAACATACTCTTTCTGCCTTGTCAATCATGATTTTAGGGATTGGTATTGGTATTGCCGGTTTTTTCCCATCTTTTTACGGGCTTATATTTACAACCCTTGTTATGAGTTTTGGTTTCCATTATTATGAAACCACAAATCAATCGCTGACGCTTCAGTATTTTGATAAAAATACATCTCCTCTTGTTTTTGGAAAGCAGAGAAGTGTTGCTGCGGCTTCAAATGTAGGAATGGGGCTGCTTATTTTTTTTGTTGCACCGGTTTTAAGTTTTAAACAGATATATCTTTTTGTGGGAGTAGTAATTATTTTTGTCAGTGTATGGGGCTTTTTCCAGAACCCCACTGATAAAAATATTATACCCCAAAGAAAAAGGATGGTTTTTAGAAAAAGATACGGCCTTTTTTACTTTCTTACGCTGATGGCAGGAGCCCGCAGGCAGATTTTTATAGCTTTTGCAGTGTTTCTGCTTGTAAAACGGTTTAATTTTAGTGTTCAGGAGATAGCCGTTCTGTTTTTAATAAATAATGTTATAAATTACTATTTGAGTCCTTTTATAGGTAAGAGTATTGTAAGATTTGGTGAAAGAAAAGTGCTTTCCCTTGAATATTTCAGTCTGATTTTTATATTTTTAAGTTATGCTCTTACTGAATCCAAACTGATTATTGCGTGCCTTTATATTGCAGATCATATTTTTTTTAATTTTGCCATTGGTGTAAGAACCTATTTTCAAAAAATTGCAGATCCAAAAGATATAGCTCCCAGCATGTCTGTCAGTTTTGCAATAAATCACATAGCTGCTGTTTTATTTCCAGTTATAGGCGGTTTTTTGTGGATGATTGATTACAGAATTCCATTTGTATGCGGAGCAGTTTTTAGTCTTGTTTCTCTGGCTGCGGTGCAAAAAATAAGAACAGATTTAAAATAACCGACCTTATTTATAAGTAAAAATCAATTCCGATGCTGTTTTTATAAAAGATCTTTTACGAAAATAAAGAAACAGATAATAATAACCCATACTGTTGCGGAAAAAAGCATTAACTGACATGCTTTGTCAATATCTTTTATGACTGCGTTGTTAAAGTTTTTACCAATATACGGTTTGTTAACAACTGTTTTATGATAGTAGCTGGGTCCGCCGAGCCATATTTTTAAAGCACCTGCAAATGCAGCTTCAGGAAATCCTGCATTTGGACTGGAGTGGTTTCTACCCTGGGATATTGCTGTTTTAAATACAAACAGAGCTTTGTCTGAAACAATCTTTACAGCAAGGGAAATCACTGCTGCAGAAACTCTTGCCGGAATAAAATTTACCGCATCATCAATCTTTGCAGCAACTTTACCAAAGTTTATATATTTTGGGTTTTTATATCCCACCATTGAATCAAGTGTATTTACCATTTTATAGGTAAGAGCCAAAGGAGCTCCGCCTATTGCAGCATAAAAAAGAGGAGAGATAAAGCCGTCTACAAGGTTTTCAGCAACGGTTTCTATGGTAGCTCTTATTATACCGGATTTTGAAAGTGTATTTACGTCTCTACCCACAATCATGGCAAGATTTGCCCTGGCAATTTCTGTTCTGCCGCAAGAAAGGGGGATGGCTACTTTTTTTGCAGCAGTATAAAGGCATCGTGCAGACAAACAGTAATAAATTAAAACAATTTCAACAACTGTTTTAATAACAGGAACAGCAGGTAAAGCAGTGGAGATAATTAAAAAAGTTAAACCCCATGTTGACAGAATCAGAAACAGAGCAAAAAGACCTCCTGAAAACGTAAGGTTTACTGGAAGTTTCCTGAATTTTTTTTCAAAAAATGAGATGGCATTACCCATTACTCTAACAGGATGTGGTAAAAATTCCGGATCACCGAGAAGAAGATCCATGAAAAAAGCTGCGGCAAAAACATACCATTGGGGGATTATGTCCATAATTTTATCTTAATTGTTAATAAATTGTTAATAAGTATGGGTTTTTAAAAAATTTAATTTAAAAGGGGCAGCAGGTTGTCTATAAGTTTTTTGTTCTCTTTACGCAGTTTCAGGGAAAAGCGGATGAAATTTTTGGAAAGGCCGGAAAAGTTTGTACAATCTCTTATGAGAATTTTGTGCTGTGCCAGTGCATAGCAAATTTCATCTGCATTTTTGTTTTTTAAATGTGCAAGAATAAAAGATGTTTTTGATGGGAACATCTTTATGGATAAATTTTCTTTTAGACTGTTTTCAAACCATATCCGTTCATTTTCAATGGTTTTTTGGGAAGATATAATAAACTTTTCAATGTTATTGTTTGCAGATATCAGATAGTTTGCAGCAGTTTGAGCCAGGGAATTTACGCTCCATGGAGTCTGATATTTTTTTAATTTGGCAATGTGTTTTTTATTTCCCACAATAAATCCGATTCTAAGCCCTGGTATGCGGAACATCTTTGACATTGAACACAAAACCACAGCATTATCAGGCAGATTATTTATTATGCTCTCTTTTTTATAATTGTTTACAAAGGGCATATATGATTCATCAATAATAAAAAAATGTTTTTTATGCCTTGATATAAAAGAGATAAGCTCACTGTGTATGATTAATCCTCCGGTGGGGTTATTTGGATTGCAAATAAAAACAGTATCTGCATTGCAGAGTTCTTTTTCTGCTTTTTCCATATTATAAATAAAATTATCCTGTTTTTTCCCATAAAAAAAAGAGTAGTTTTTTTTATGCATTGTACAGGCATCAGCATAATCAGAATAGGTTGGGCCGAAAATAAGAGCATGTTTTATGTTAAAAGCCAAAGGAATAGAGTAGATAAACTGTGTGGTTCCACTTCCTGCCATAACACAATCTTTGTCTATATTGTTTTGTTCGGCAAAATTTTCAACCATTGTATTTGCATCTGCCTGGGGAAGAGAAAGTATGGAACAGATATTTTCTCTTAAGAAATCTATAAGACCAGGCATAGGACCTGTTGGATTAAGATTACTGCTCATATCAATAATATCAGATGTGCTGCAGCCAAGTTTTTCTGATAACCGATAGATATTACCGCCATGTCCTTTAATCATTATAACCCCCTTGCACTGATAAGTAAAAAAAGGAAAGCTTCGGTGATTTCTGTCATGGCTCCAAGCATGTCTCCTGTAATACAGTTTATTTTTCTTTTGTAATAAATAATAATTAAAAAAACTATAAAAACAAAAAAGATGTTAAGAAACAGGGCTTTTTTAAACAAAAATAGTGAAAGAAAAATAGTAACAGCCAAACCTGAAAAGCAACTCCATGTTATGGGGTTGTCAAATAATGCCTTTCCTGTTCCAGAGCTTTCTCTGCCATATTTAAGAAATTTGATTCCAAAAAGAGAACCTCCCCTTGCATAGGCAGGTATTAATAATAAAAGCAAGGCTCTGTTATCTGTTATACAGTA
>JASFBI010000158.1 GCA_030149595.1 Desulfobacterales bacterium | reverse complement strand
ATTAATTCTTCTCTGTATTTTGGATGAGCTATCTGGGCAAGCTCCATAACCCTCTGATAAATGCCTTTTCCCTGAAGCTCTGCTATTCCATATTCAGTAACCACAAAATTCACATCCCCCCTTGTGGTAGCAACTCCAGCACCTTCACTTAAATGGGGTACAATCCTTGATACAGTTCCGTTTTGAGCTGTTGAAGGAAGTGCAATAATTGAAAAGCCTCCCTTTGACATGGAACTTCCCCTTAAAAAATCAACCTGATCACCTATACCGCTGTAAAAAAGATATCCAACAGAATCTGTACATACCTGCCCTGTCAGATCAACTTCAAGTGCTGAACTGATAGAAACAAGATTATCATTTTGTGCTATTACAGTAGGATCATTAACAAACTCTGATGAACAAAAATTAAAGAGAGGATTATCATCAATATATCTGTATAATTTTTCTGTACCCATACACAAAGATGTAACAACACGACCCGGAAAAATTGATTTTTTCCTGTTGGTAATAACATTTTTCTCAAAAAGCGGAAGAAAACCATCTGTAATCAACTGAGTATGTACACCTAAATCCTTTTTACCAGTTAAAAACTTTAATATAGCATATGGAAGCTGACCAAAACCTATCTGAATAGTTGCTCCATCATCAACCAGCTGAGAGACATAATGCCCTATACGTTTTGCAACAAAATTATCCTGTTTATCTGTCAGCCCTCCTAACAAAGGCTCTTCATGAAAAACCAGATAATCTATATCATCTACATGGACAATACTATCTCCTCCCCAGGTTCTAGGCATATTAGGATTTACCTGAGCTATTACCATACCTGCATTTTCAAAACCTGCCCTTGTAATATCCACTGAAATACCCAGACTGCAATAACCAAAATTATCAGGAGGCCCTACCTGAATAAGAGCTACATCAAGCCCTATTCTATGACTTGCAAACAGCTTTGGTATTTGTGACAGATAAGCTGGAATATAATCTATTTTTCCCTCAAACGCTGCTTTACGCATAGGCCTGCTTATAAAAAAAAGCTTCAAAGAGAATCTTTTTAAAAACGATTCATCATTCATATAACCCGATAAAGTCAAAGAGAGCATCTGGTATATCATAATATCCTGGAGGTTCTGATTTAAAACCATTGCCCTTATAAGCTCCTGGGGTTCTCCACAACCTGTACCTATAAAAACACGACTCCCTTTTTTTATTTTTGACACTGCATTTTTAGAACTTATTATTTTTTCACTACAATACTGTTTTAACCAGTTTTTATATTCCATATAATCTCCTAAATTAAAGATACTAAATCTTTATATTGATATTTATAATAAAGCTTTATATGTTAAGTATAATATTTTTCTAAAATATCAATTTTACTTTAATAATAGAAAAAAACAATTATAAAATTTTTACCATGAAAATAATTCACTTTACCGATTCTTCTGCAATACCCATAACTGAAGACACTGCAAAAAATATAACCGGCCGCATGGTTATAGGAAAAAACGACGGAGCAGAACACTGTTTTATGCAAATATTTGAAGTTAATATAAATGGTTCATCTCCCTGGTATTTCTATGACTGGGAACATGAAATTTTTATCCATGCAGGTAAAGGAGAAATTTTGCATGACGGTAACTGGATACCTGTTACTGAAGGTTATGTAATATTTATTCCAAAACATGAAGAACATCAAATAAGAAACACAGGAAACAGTACTCTCGTTATATTAAGTATTACTCCTAAGAATGCTTCATAATTTAAAAAATCTATAGATAGTTTCTATCCAGGAGGCCATGACATATCACGCCCTCCCATAATATGAAGATGGATATGAAAAACAGTCTGCCCTGCACCTGCTCCGTTATTTATAACCAGTCTGTAATCTGAAAGAGATTTATCTCTGCATATTTTTGATGCAGCCAAAAACAGCCCCCCCACAAGTTCATTATCATTTTTGTTCATTTTAGAAATTTTATCTATATGCTTCTTAGGTATAACCAGTATATGAAACGGTGCTTGGGGATTAATATCATTAAATGCAAAATAGTTTTCATCTTCATAAACTTTCTCACATGGCACATCACCTGAAATAATTTTACAAAAAAGACAATCCATAAAAAACCTTCTCCTTAAGCAATAATTGTATATACAATTTTCAAAAAAGAATCAATATTAACAAAAAAAGCCTTTTACTAAAACAACTACAATAATAAACGCATATAATGAGTAAAAGTGAACATTACAAGTTACCTGCTGATACAGATTATTTTTCTGACTTTTGTTCAGTTTTAACTTTATTCTTTAGCAGTAAATAAAGAAAAGATGGTACAATAATCATTGTAAAAAATGTAGCAGTGATGGTTCCAAATATCAAAGAGACTGCTAACCCCCCAAATACAGGATCTGATAACATTACAGATGTACCTGCAATAATTGCAAACGTAGTAAGAAAAATCGGACGTAACCGAACTGCACCAGCATCTCTAATTGCTTCATACAATGGTACACCTTTTTCCAGGTTATCCTGAACAAATTCTATAATTAATAATGAATTACGTATAACAGTACCGGATAAAGCAATAATTCCTATAATAGAAGGCCCGCTAAACATCTGTCCCATTAAATAATGTCCTGGGAAAACACCTATCAATCCAAGAGGAACAGCTGACATTGCCACAAGGGGGATAGAAAAAGAACGATAATAAGTTACCAGAAGAAAATAGATAAATATCAGAGCAAGTAACAGTGAATAACCTAAATCCCGATAAATATCAAGTGTCATGCGCATCTCTCCTCCCCAAAACAGCTGATATCCATCAATAGTATCCGGTATTTGCTCTGTCAAAGTCATATTTCCAGTCTGTAATTTTTTACCGTTTCCAATTGGTAAATTATTCAATCTTTGATTCAAATCAAGCACAGCATATACTTGTGCACTATCTGCAAGTTCACCCCCAACAAAAGTAACCCTTTCATAATCCTTATGTATAATAGGCCTGTCCTGCAATGTTCGAACTATTTTTACCATTTCTGATATTGGAATTTTTTTACCATGGGGATTAGTTAAAAAAATATTAGATAGATTTTTTGGATTAACCTCAAACCTGCGAGGAACCTTCACTTTTATATGAACAGGATTTTTTTCACCTTCAACATGGATAAGTCCAATATCTTCACCAGCAACAAAGGTGCGTAATACTTGAGCTACCTGACCTGTAGTAATACCGGATAATGCAGCCTTTTCCTTATCTACAATAACATTGATTTTTTCCACATCATCCACTTCTGTATCACTTACTTCTATCATATCGTAAGTCATCTTAAACGCTTTTTTTACCCGCCTGGAGATTTGCCTTAAAACTTCTGAATCTGATCCATATATTTCTGCCAGAACTGTGGCTTGCACAGGAGGACCTGGGGGATCTTCCACAAGCTGAATAAGACTTTTAGGATAGCGTTTTTGAATCTTTTGCAACTCAGGTCTGAGTCCTTTTGCCAAGGTAATGGAACTTATACTACGCTCCTTTTTATCCATAAGATTAACCCTTATTTCAGCTACGTGGGGACCCTGTTTATTACCAGCTCCCCGTAACAGACCATTAAAGTCTATTACCCCTGCCTCTCCTATCCATGTTTGATAATTGGCTACATACAAATTTTCACCAAGCAGTCTACCTATATCCCGTGCTACCCGATTTGTGACCTCAACAGTAGTATATTCAGGCATGTCAATAGTAATATTAAAGGTATTTGCATCATCCTTTGGCAACATTCCCATAGCTACACAACCAGGCGTTCGAGGTCCTGACACACCTTGTGGACGTATAAACTGCCAGGAAAACTGCATAATTGCTGCTGCTATAAGCAGTATTGTTACAGAAAAAATAGCTATCCGAATACCACTATAATTAAGAACAGGTGTAATTAAAGCATAATAAATACGGGTTAGCCTGTCTTGAGAAATATTATCTTCACTCTCCACATGCCGATTTATTTTCATCCATCTGTTAGCTGCCCACGGTGCAACAATATACGCAACTAATAGTGAGGCTACCATACTAACAGGAACATTAAATGTTATAGGAAAGAAAAAAGCACCTGGCATTCCGGTCAAAACAATCATAGCCAAAAATACTACCATAATTGCAAATGTGGCAAGATTAGTTGGATTGCCTATTTCATTAGTAGCAAGAACTGTAGTAAGCAATTTATCTTCACTCTCCATATTCATATAATGCCTGTGAATATTTTCTATTACAACAATAGCAGCATCAACAAGAAGTCCAAGAGCAAGAATTAATGCAAAAAGAGTAATTCTATTAATAGTTATTCCAAACAAATAATCAGCAAATAGTGCAAGAGATAAAATAAGCGGTACACATAATCCAACAATTACCGCTTCTTTAAAACCTAAAAATACAACTGCAATTATAAACACAGACACCAGTGCTATTCCCAAATGCTCAATAAGTTTATTTACACTGTCATTTGCCCGCCTGCCATCATTTCTTGTTACAACCACATGTACATCAATAGGAACAAAAGCAGCCTTCATTTTTTCAATACGCTTAAGAACATTACTGGCAACAACAACAGCATTTGTACCAGGTTTTTTTGCTATAGCCAGGGTTACAGCAGGCATCTCCGGAATTTGGGCAAATTTAACATTTTTATCTGCAGGACCAAAAGCAAAACGGCTTAAACGTTGATATTCTTCAGGTGGACCATCAACAACATCTGCAATATCTTCTAAAAAAACAGGTTTGCCATGATGACTACCAACGATTAATCTGGAAACATCTTTTGCTGAATGTAAAAAGCCATCTATAAATAATTTACTGTTTTTCCCGTAATTTACAAGAGAACCAGCAGATACTGCAATATTAGCTGCCCTAATCATAGATTTTGCAGTATCACCAGAAATGCCAAAAGCATGTAACCGTTCAGGATTCAATTCAATACGAATTTCCCTGTCCAGACCACCTTTTACATAAGTAACAGAAACACCAGCAAGACTTTGTAATCTTTCAATCATTCGATCAGCAAGCCGCTTAAGCATATAGCCATCATATACTTCTGAAGCCAGAGTAATTGTAACAACAGGTACATCATCAACATCAACACTTCTAATAACTGGTACACTGGCATTAACAGGTTTTTTCAATAAAAATTTTTGAATTCTGTCATAGAGCTTAACAAGTGATCTCTCTTTATCCTCACCAACTTCAAACTGTACTTTAATTAAAGCTGCTGAATTCATAGCTACAGCAAACGTATGATCCACACCGTTAATCTCACGAACCATTCCCTCCAATGGATTAACTATCAGCTGCTCAACCTCATACGCTGAAGCACCTGGCATAGTAACCATTATCTCCGCACCTGGCACAAGAATCTGGGGGTTTTCTTCCC
>JASFBI010000157.1 GCA_030149595.1 Desulfobacterales bacterium | reverse complement strand
GATAAGATTGAGATAATGTACCATACAGCTTCTGCCACTGAAGTAAATGCTTATATCTTAAGGGTTAATGATAAAATAAGAGTAGAATTTCTGCAGCATTCTGACATGAACCGTATACACACCATAAGGCCTGACGGCAAAATTACTCTTTCGAGAAAAGGAGACATTTTAGCAGCAGGACTTAAACCTGAAGAGCTTTCTATGCACATTGCAAAATCTTTTTCTGATATATTTAGAAATCCCAGAGTAACTGTTTTTGTAGAAACATTTTTTTCTAAATTATTTGAATTAAAACAAAATATACAAAACAGTACCCATGGACAATCCAAGGTTGTAACTGTTGGTTCTGATGGATATATCTACCTTCCTTTATTAAAACATGGTCTTTTAGCAAGGGGTAAAACCATTGATTATTTAAAATACGAGGTTGATAAAGAGTACAAAACTCATTTTAACAACTTAAATATTTCCTTAATCATAGACAGTATAGCTGGAAATCAAATATTTGTCTTAGGAGAGGTAAAAAAGCCGGGTAGTTTTAAAAGTACAAGGCCTTTAACAGTTTTACATGCCATCTCAAAATCAGGCGGCATAACAGAAAAAGGTTCCCTTGATGCAGTAAAAGTCCTTTACTGGAATGACTCAAATAAAGCAACATTACGTACTATAAATCTTTTAAATGTTATGAATAAATTAAAAATTGAAGAAGATTTGCTTGTAAGCAACAATTCAGTAATTTTTGTGCCAAAATCAGGAATTGCAAAAGCTAATAAATTTGTAGATCAGTATATACGCCAGTTATTTTTATTTAATGGTACTGGCATGAGTGTTTCCTATGAAATTAACAAATATAAGCCTTAACATATAATTATGGTAAATTAATCTATGCAAATTCATGATTCTGCATCTTTACGTGATGTGCTTACTATTTTTTTTAAAAATAAAAAGCACATTATATTAATTTTTTTCATTGCCATGCTTTCTGCTCTTGTTTATTGTATATTTACAACAAAAATATATAAAGCTGAAGTACAAATTCTGGTTCAAATGGGTAGGGAAAAAAGTGCATCAATAAATGCCATACCCGCAGAAAACAATAATGTTATTTTCCAGGAACGATCTCAAAATATAAATAATGAATTAAATATTTTAAATGGTAGCTCCCTATTTATTCAGGCTTTTCAAAAAATAAAAAAAATACTGAAAAATCCGTATGAACAGGATATTTATGGCCGTTTAAGCAAGCTAACTTTCATTGACGATAAAATTTCAATAACAAAGCCAGTACAGAACCATCTATCTTTAGACTCTTTTATAAAAAAAACAAAAGCCATAATAATTTCTGTAAAAAAAAGAGTTAGAGAAATTTTGCTTTCCCCTTTTTATTTTACTGGTCTTGCAAGTAAAATTTCTGATAATGAATTAATAAAAATAAGAATAAAAAATGCTCTTCATTATGACTTTATTGAAGATACAGATATAATAAAACTGAGCTTTAAATGGGAAAACCCTTTAGTGGCAGCATTAATTGCTAATTTATATGCAAAAGAGTACATGACCTGCCGTGCAAAAATTTATGAAGGAGAAGAGTCCTTCAACCTCTATTCAAGTCAGACAGATATTTATAAAAAGAAACTTAATGCCATTGAAAAAGAACTGTTACAAATTTACAAAACTCAAAACATAACAAACATTGAAAAACAAAAAGAGATATTACTCTCTGAAATTTCCAGTTTAAATGAAAAATATCTTAATACACAATTACATTTGAACAATATTTTGTCTAAACTATCATACATAAAAAAAATGTTAAACACAGAAAACCAGTGGATTGAAACACCAAATATTGGTCAATTGGGAGAAAGCCTGACAGATTTAAACAAGCTGGATAAAATATATTTTGAATTAAAAGCAGATAAAGGTAAATTGCTGACAAAATTCAGTGAAAAGTCAAAAGATATTATCAACATCAATATGCAAATGGAAGAGATAAAAAAGCAAAAAGCAACAAGTCTTTTAAACTTGCTAACAATAGAAAAACACTCTTTATTAAAGGAAGAAGAGATTTTTAAAAAAAATATCATCAAAAAACAAAATAAGAGTGCAAGTCTTGCAGCACTTACAATTCGTCTTGACCAGTTAGAAAGATCAAGGAAACTGGCTGAGGATAATTTTTTTATGTTTCATAAAAAAGCTGATGATTTTAGAATATACAATGAACTGGACAAAAACAATATTTTGAGCGTAAAAATGATAAATTCTGCAACGCCTCCTCTTCTTCCTGTGCATCCTAAAAAAAAGATGATTCTTTTCACAGCAGCTTTTTTATCTCTTTTTATGGGGTTTGGTTACTGCGTTATAAGGGAGTATTTTAGTTCAGGTTTTAAAGACCGTGAAAATTTTGAAGCTCAAATTAATATTCCCTTGCTTGCAATAATTCCTGAAAACAGTGCTTTAAAAAACGTTAAAAGTTAAATTATGTTAAATACTATAAATATTAATAAAATAAAAAAAAAAAATAGAACTGATAATGAGTCTTTACATACAAAATATAAAATATGGGAAACTCTATATAAAAGCCTGGAGGATTTAAAAGTAAAAACACAAAACAGGCTAAGTTCTTTTGTATTTGCATCAGCCAAAAAAGGAGAAGGAGCATCTACCATTGCAGTAAATTCTGCCATAGCACTAAAGACCAATCCCGAAAATTCAGTGCTTCTTGTGGATGCAAATTTAAGATCTCCTGGTTTACATAAATTTTTTAATACTACGAGAGACAATGGGTTAGTTGAGTTTGTTACTGGTAAATCAGACCTTTCAAATATACTTGTATATGAAAAAAGCAGAGACTTTTTCATATTAACTGCTGGCAGTTCTATTAACTCTTTTAGTATGTTTTTCCAATCTGATAATTTTTCAAAAGCGATTGAAACACTTAAAGAAAAATTTACACATATAATATTTGACTCAGGTCCTGTACTTACTTGCCCTGAAACATCTGTTCTGGCCTGTAAAACAGATGGAATTATCATTGTTGTTGAATCTGAAATCACAAAAGCGGAGGTTCTGTACTCAGCAAAGCACTATCTTAAAAACAGCAAGGTTAATATTCTCGGAGCTATTTTAAACAAGAAAAAATATTATATTCCTGAAAGTATTTACAGGAGATTATAGTTTGAAGAGGAAAGCAAATTATTCAGAGATTACAATGCTAATCTGTTTTTTTTTAGGTCTAACAGCCTGTTTTTTTGCAGTGTATCTATCTAATGTTCAGCTTAAATATTTTACAGCAACAGTAATTTGTATTGTATGTTTTTGTTTAATATCTTTTATAAAAAACAAGTATAAGTTACTCAACTGTCTTTTTATCCTCTTTGCCTTAAGTGTTCCCATAAATCTTGATATTAATTTTTTTTATCGTGTCCATGAAGGTGGTGCGCTTGGAATTACAATCTCTTTAAGTATATTGCTGGTTTTTGCTATCTTTTTTTATGCACTTCTAAACAGAGAAACCATCTCTTCATTTGAATATGACCCTAAACTTTTATGGCCAACAGTGATATATATGGCATCGGGTATTTTAAGCCTTATGAATGCATCCTGTAAAGAGCTGGTATTTTTTGAACTTTTGCGTCTAACCTTGCTGCTTTTTATTGCTTTTATAGTAATGAACATAAAGGGAAAAAAACAGATAAAAGCATTTGTTTTTTTTTTATGCTTTGGAGTTCTAATTCAGTCAGTACTTGCAATAATTCAATATAAAACAGGGAAAACTCTTGGCCTGGAAATTTTTGGGGAAGAGGATCTAATTAAGCAGTTTATAGGATTTAAAACCTTACGAGCCACAGGAACTATAGGTCACCCCAATATTCTGGCTTACTTTTTTGAAATCCTGCTGCCTATCTCATTTGCCCTGTTTTTAACTGAAACAAAAAAATGGTTAAGGTTATATTATTTTATTATTATACTTGCCGGAGGTGCAGGACTTATAACAACGCTGTCCCGTGCCAGCTGGATGGTAACAGTTATATCTTTTATTTTTGTATTTTTTACCTTATACGGCAAAAAACTATTTCAACTCAAAACTGCTGTTTTTTTTTTCATAATAAGTACTCTTGCTATTATTCCTGTGTTTTATGCTTATCCTGTTGTACAAAAAAGGCTGACTCACACTGATTACGGATCAGGCGCTCTCCGTATGAAATTAAACAGAGCAACTGTTTCTGTGATTAAACAGTTCCCTGTAACAGGAGTTGGAATGAATAATTTTGCAGAAGTTTTTCAGCATTTAGATAAAACAGGAGAATCAAAAATTTTAAAAGGAGCCAAAAATGTGGTTCATAACTTATACCTCCTCGTATGGGCTGAAGTTGGAACCATAGGTTTTCTATCATTTTTATGGATTTTTATATCCTGGTTTATTAAAATGAAAATAACAGCATATAGAGTTCCTCTTGAATTTAAAGCTATAATAACAGGAATAGCTGCAGGTGTTATGGCACATCTTATACATGGTCTTCTTGATCCTGGATTTAAAGCGAGTCTGCCAATTTCAACACTAATCTATACCCTTATAGGTGTTTTTGGAGCAATTTCTCTTTTTTGTAAAAACAGTTTAGAAGAACAATCCTTAACCACATACAAAAAGATTTACAATGGTATATAACAAAAAATCTATTATTATTTCTGTTATTATTCCAACTTTCAACAGGAGCTCTATTTTAGAGAAATGTTTAAGTTCCATGGAAAAGCAGAATATAGATAAAACACTGTTTGAAGTTATAATAGCAGATGACGGATCTACGGATGATACTAAAAAAATCGTCAACTCTTTTATTCTAAGAGATCAGATTAAAATAATTTATTTAAAGCAGGTTAATTCCGGTGCAAACAGGGCACGTAATTATGCTATTTCCAATGCATGCGGTGATCTGATACTATTTATCAATGATGATATCATACTAGAAAAATCAATGCTGTCTCAGCATATATTATCCCATAAAAAACATCCGCAAAACCACTTGGGAGTTTTGGGTCGTGTAACAATAGATAGAGATATACCATACTCTCCATTTGCGAAACTACATCTTGATGCAGTTTTTAACAATCTAAAAGACAAAGAGTGGCTTGACTGGAAATATTTTTTTACATGCAATGTTTCTGTTAAAAAAATATTTTTGTCTGAACACGGTACCTTTGATGAAAAAATGCGTTACCACGAAGATATAGAACTCGCTGAAAGATTGTCCCGTAAGGGTTTTATGATAAAATATAACAAAGAAGCTGCTGGTTTTCACCACCATTTTTTAAAGGAAGAAGAGTTTATTAAAATAGCTGCTCGTGATGGTCAGGCACTGGCAGTGTGGTACAAAAAATCTCCATATTTAAAAACAGTCCTGGCAGATATTGGATTTTATCC
>JASFBI010000459.1 GCA_030149595.1 Desulfobacterales bacterium | reverse complement strand
CGAAAATTGAAACTCTCATGATTACGATCTGTTGGACAGAGTTTCATATAAATTTTATAAAATGTTTCTATATGGGTATGGTTGTAGTCTGTTGATGTGAGGCGGTTTAATTGTATGTGAAGGGGGTAAATATGAAAAAAGTACTGGTTACAGATATTCAGAGGTATGCTGTCAATGATGGACCTGGGTTTAGAACAAATGTTTTTTTAAAAGGTTGTCCTTTGGCGTGTAAATGGTGTCATAATCCTGAAACTATTGCAGCTTTTCCTGAAATATACTGGAAAAACAGACTTTGTGTGCAGTGCGGGGCATGTCTTGAAGTCTGTCCTGTTGATGCTATTAACCCACCTATTCCCCCTGAAGAGTCCCAGCTGGAGAATTCATCCTACCATAAAATTATCAGGGACAGATGTGACAGGTGTTTAAAATGTGTTGATGCCTGCAAGTATGGGGCTCTGGAAATTGCCGGAAATGAGATGTCTGTTGAAGATATAATAGAAGAAGTTTTAAAAGACAGTATGTTTTATAGTAATTCCGGAGGCGGGCTTACTTTAAGTGGTGGTGAGCCAACAGCCCATGCTGAATTTTCAGAAAGTATACTAAAGAGTGCAAAGGACAGAGGCCTTCATGTCTGTCTTGATACAAACGGGTTTGCAAAATGGGAGGTTCTGGAAAAATTAGCAGGGTATGCAGATATTATTCTTTTTGATTTAAAGCATGTTGACAGTGGCAAGCATATGGAGATGACAGGTGTTGGTAATGAGCTTATTAAGGAAAATCTTGATAAACTGACAGTTTTAGGAAAAGATATCTGGATAAGAGTTCCTGTTATTCCTGAATTTAATGATTCAATTGATTATCATAAAAAAGCTGCTGAGTTTTTAGATGGTTTGACAGGTAAAATTACAAGAGTAGATCTACTTCCTTTTCATGACTGGTGCCAGGATAAGTACAGATGGCTTGGTATAAAATGGCCGCTTGCACATTTGGAATCATTGGATGCTACATTTCTTGAAATACCTGCTGAAATTTACAGAGAAAAAGGTTTTGAAACTACTGTTGGAGGATCTGGGTTTGAGGAACAGGGCGGTCAATAGCAGATTTGTTTTCTATTTTATTGACCTTTTATTTAATGCGTAATATTAGTGTGGTATTATATTTACCTGTGTTATTGTGACTAATTAATGGGTCATAATAACACAGGGCATAAAAAATTTATTATGTTATGACCTGTTAACATAGGCAGTTAGTTGTGGTTTTAGATTGGTATTGATTTTGCATTTACTTTTAAGATACTTTTGTTTTAAGGTAATAACAGCAGTTGTGAAATGATAATTTTTGATTTATAAATTTTTAGATAATTAATTTCATAAGCTCTTAGGGATGGGGTATGTTATAGTGTCTTGAAATTAATTATGTGAGTATTTATTGAGATGTTTAACTTTAACTAATTTAGTCAACCAAAACAATTAAAGGAGAGAACAATGCCGAATTGTCAAGATTGCAAAAGCTTTTTTCCAATTGAAGAAGAAACAGCAAAAGGTGATTGTGTACAGAGAGTAGTGGATCCAAGACAGGCTTATTATAAAGCAAAACCAGTTCAGAGTGATGCAGACGCCTGCGATTCCTTTCAGAAAAAATAAAATTCATAAATTATTTTTTCTGAAATGTTATAACTTAATTGAACTGTTTTTTTATTTGCTGAGGCGGACA
>JASFBI010000156.1 GCA_030149595.1 Desulfobacterales bacterium | reverse complement strand
ATGAGAGTTTCAACTTTCGTTGTGGCAGATAAATCTGTCATGTATGTTATATGAAACTAAAATAGTGAAATTACAATGGCAACTCCACAAATTAAAAGTCCACAAATAAATGAGATATAAGCCAGCTTCAAAAAACGATATTTTTTCCCTGTCAAAAACAGTCCTAATGTATAAATTTCATAGAGCTGCACTTTATATGTATCAACAGGGTTATTAATCACATCAATCATTCTTGCCTCATATTCATCATAGGAAAGCTTAATAAAATCACCAAAAAACAGAATATTTAAATTTGGATTATCTGTTGCATCCCCCTTCTGTTTTTTTAAAAACAGAGACATTTTCGGCATAGCTGAGTAAGCTGCAAGTAAAATAGTCAATATACAAAAAGATATAAGACAAACGGAAATCCACTTAAGTTCAGGATCCATAATATATCTTATGGACAGTGTTAAAACAAGAGATGCTGCAGTAATCAGCATATTTGCCTTTGAATCAGCAAGAGAACTTAATTGTACATGGTGATTTCGTGTCTGTTTTAACATATGATCAATGCTTGGACCAACCAGTATTTTCCCCATATTACCTTCTATTATTTTTTTATTAAAAATTATAAACACTACTGTTACAATCTTTTATAATTTCTAATATTGGTTTAAATTTTAATAAATATTATTTTTTTCTCTTAATTACTTGACATAATACATATTAATGAGTATTTCGATTCCAAAAGATAATATTTTATTTTATCCTTAAATTCATCTTTATAACAATAAAGAACTTACTGTGCAATATTTGATATTTTCTTATTTGTTATTAAAGAAATATTACAAACTATTATTATATGCATTTAAATTTTTTTTTGGGAGAAAACAGCAAATGGCTCTAACTAAAACAAACATTATTGATAATATTCAAAATGAACTTGATCTTCCCCGAAAAAAATGTGTTGAAATAGTTGAAATTCTTATTGAGATAATTAAAAGAACCTTGGAAAACAGTGATGAGGTCCTTGTAAGCGGCTTTGGAAAATTTTGTGTTACTGAAAAAAAAGCCAGGAAAGGAAGAAACCCTGCTACTGGAAAAGATATGATGCTGGAAAAAAGAAAAGTTATCACATTTAAATGTTCTTCTGTGCTGCGTAACTATATTAGTGGACAATAAAACTATTTTTTAATAATATAGCTTTTTGCAATATTAAGTTTAAAATATTGTGGGTTAAACTTTTAAAGATATTATGTTGTAATTTCTTATTTGATTTTCGGATATATTTATGAAATTTTTTCTTTGTGTAATGGGAATGGTTATTATAATTGAAGGACTTCCATATTTTGCATTTCCTGAAAAACTCAAATCCATGATAAAAAAAATAATAGAGACACCCAATAGTACGTTAAGAAAAACAGGCCTCTTTCTTATGTTAACAGGGTTATTTCTCGTTTATTTGGGAAAAAATTAATGTATTTTAATAAACGGTTATTATGTTTTCCTTAAATGATTATAATTATGAACTTCCTGAGTCACTAATTTCTCAATATCCTGAAAAACACAGAGATCAATGCAGGCTGCTTGCCTTAAATAAAGACACAGGAGAAATAACACATCTTATTATCAATCAGCTGTATGACTATATCTGCCCCAATGATGTACTTGTTATAAACAATACAGAGGTCGTGCCGGGAAGATTAACTGGAGAAAAAGAGACTGGCGGTAAAGTCGAAATTCTTATTTTAAACTATGCTGATACTCAAAAAGCTGAATTTGACTTCAACAACCCTGTATTAAAATGTCTGGTTAAAGCATCAAAAAAAATAAAAGACGGAAAATATATTTTTTTTGCACACAATTTAAAAGGAAAAGTATTAAATTCCAAAGATGGGATATATACAATTCAATTTTTGTGCAATGGCTGTTTTGAAACTATCCTTTATAAAATAGGGAGAATCCCTCTCCCCCCTTATATAAAACGCACTAACAATGAAAAAAAAGAAAGTGATAAAATAAATTACCAGACTGTTTTTGCTGCACAAAAAGGTGCAATAGCAGCACCTACAGCCGGCCTTCACTTTACTGACAATCTATTAAATAAATTTGAAAAAAAGGGTATTAAAATAGCACCCATAACTCTTCATGTAGGATATGGAACATTCAGCCCCGTTAGAACAGAAGATATACGAAAACATAAAATCCATTCCGAGAGCTATTTTGTATCTAAAGAGACAGCAGAAATTATAAATAATGCAAAAAAAAGAGGGAATAAAATTTTTGCAGTTGGAACTACAACCGTAAGAACCCTGGAATTTTTAGCAAAAAAAAACAGCCATATAGAACATGGCTCTGGAAACTGCGACCTGTTTATCTATCCAGGATACAGCTTTAAAATAACTGATGCTATGATAACAAACTTTCATCTTCCAAAATCAACTCTTATGATGCTTGTCTCGGCATTTGCAAAAAAAGAAAATATATTAAATGCATACAGAGAAGCTGTAAATCTAAAGTACAATTTTTTTAGTTATGGTGATGGGATGCTGATTATATAAAGCTATAAACCCGCCTGTTTTGTTACCACCTCTTTTTTATATTTTCTATCATAAAGCATAATAGCAAAAAAAATCAAAGTTCCTGCCAGCATAATCCATGCACAAAATAAAAATCCGGTTTCAATGGTTAAATAGTCCATGGTACAACCAGCTAAAATAGAACCAACCAACATTCCCAAGCTATGGGACATTGTTAAAACACCCATAACCGATCCCATTGCACCAAATTCATTACCCTTTATTACAGCCAGAGCCATAACAGAAGGCATGGAAATACCTCCGCCTATTCCAAAAGCAATATTTGCACAAACAAGATGCGAGATCTGAGTAGCTGTTTCAAGGGAATAGACAGCACAGGAAACAATCACACCACCTGTTATAATCATAAATACTTTATTTGTCCTATCTGCAAGATAACCCATTGGAATATTTAATAATCCACTAATAAGTACACCCAGCATGACTAAAACACCAATATCTGATGAAGACATATGAAATTTATTATGTGCAAAAATCGGAAGAAAACACCATATCACCCCTATACTTGTTGTATAAACAAATCTAAATATAAAAAGTCCCGCAATCATTCTGTCTTTAATAATAACATTTTTTTTTGATTTAATATTGTGAGTATCTTTTTTTTTACAATCACTGTTGGGCAAAAAAAACAAACTGACAAAAAAAGCCAATAAACATAAAACCCCCATACAAATAAACGCAAACGAATAACCAAAACTATCTTTTATAACTCCGCCCAATATAGGACCTATGCTAAGCCCTAAAAAGGTTGACAGATTAAAAAGACCCATAAAAAAGCCTTCTTTCCCTTTAGGCGTTATGTCCCCTATATAAGCCTGGGCAACAGGCATTATCATGGCAGATGCAATTCCCTGAATAAAACGTACCGTAATTAAAGATGCAACATTGTTTGCAACAATAAAGGCAAAGGAGACAACAGCATATATAAACAACCCCATAACTATAAAAAACTTACGGCCATTTTTGTCTGATGCTTTTCCGAAAAAAGGAATTAAAAACGTTCTGGATATAGAAAAGGAACTAAAAATAAGACTGATATACAGACCATTTGCACCAAGGTTCTGTGCATACACAGGAAGCAGAGGAACAACAATTCCAATTCCAATAACAGCACAAAAAATTGATAGAAAAAGAGCAGAAAAAATTTTAGAAGGATTTTTCATGGTATTTTTTATCCAAGCCAGCCCCTTTATAAAAGAGTTAATCTAAAAAAATGTCATGCCGACTTTAAATTCTGGATAAATTAACACCATTAAATACTATATACAAGATTTTATTTGAAACAACTATTTTGCATCTGAAAGATTTTATAGTCTTCATCAAAAGAGACTGCCATCCCCTGCTTGTCAATCCTGTTCACACAACCATCAATTTTAACCAAAGTCATATTGGCATCTATCTTTTTTTTATTAGATTTAACAGGAAGATAAAGCTCAATGGATAAGCTTGTATTAACCGGAAGAAAATCCTCTGTATAAAAATACATACCCGATGAACTTATATTACTGGTAGTATATCCCCTCTCCATAAAGTCGCTCTCTGCACCAAAGGGCTTCACCTTTGTAAATATTTCCAGATCAAATCGTTCTAACTTTCTTTTTTCCTGCATTTTTATAAAACCTTTACCTTGATTAAAGAATATCCTAAATAGAATATACCATCAATAATAATAATTACAATCAGTCTTCTTTCGTATTTTTACTGAAACTACCCTATAAAAACACGAAAAAGTATTAGTTTATCACACTTAAAAAATGCATCTGAAAATCTTTTTCTTACTTCTTACAGATTTTTTACTGCCCATAAAATAATTTGAAGGCGGTTTGATATATTTAATTTTTTATAGATATTATACATATGTGTTTTTACTGTATGGACACTTATGGTAAGTTCACTTGAAATTTCTTTATTTGTCATGCCTGATACAACATGAAACAAAATCTCTTTTTCCCGTAAAGTTAACTCTTCACTGTCTTCATCATTTATATTTTCCTTATTTTTTTTTCTATTACTGCAAACAGGAAAATATAACCTTCCTTCAATAACTGCCAAAACCCCTTTAATAAAGATATCCACAGAACTGGTTACATACAGCGCCCCTTTAATTCCTAAGCCACGCAACTCTTTTCCAACAACAATTTCAGTATCAAGATTAAACAAAATAATAAAAAAAATTTTAGCTTTATTTACCTCAGATATTTCTAAAATTTTTTTTATTATCTGGTTTTTAACAAGGTTAATGCAATCTATAAGAATTATAAGCTTATTATACTCTACCTTTTTTAAAAGGCAAATCTCGTTTGATTTTACCTGTACACAGCTATCTGCCTCTATTTTTTTATTTATATAAGAAATTAAAAGTTCAGATTGCAAATCATTATCTGTCTGAATAACAATCTGCATATAAATTGCTTCCAAATCACCACTCATTTTATTTAATAATCAGGATTATATAAAATTCTATTTTTGCAAGAGTATACTATATTAAAGAGGTAGCCTATAATGGTGCCGGAGGCGAGAATCGAACTCGCATGGAGTTACCTCCGGAGGATTTTGAGTCCTCTGCGTCTACCTATTTCACCACTCCGGCACGACTCTTTTTATATTTAAATATATTTTTTTTGTCAACTATTTTATAACAACTCTAAAAAAAACATCTGCATGCAGGAGTAATTTTCTCTTTATTTTTTATCAAAACTTCAGTGTTTTATAAATCATATCAGAGGTAATACTTCCTTCTCTTAATATTTTGGGAGAATCTGTTGTAACATCAACTACTGTTGAGCCAGAACCACCTTTTAGCACTCCCCCATCAAGAACAAGATCTACATTGCAAATAATTTTATTACTTAAATGCCTTA
>JASFBI010000155.1 GCA_030149595.1 Desulfobacterales bacterium | reverse complement strand
TGCAAGATTAACAAGTCCTAAAGGAACAAGATTATACATTGATTCAACATAAAATGGAGGAAATATTAGAGAGATATTCATAGTATAAATATTAAAAAGTAAAGTAAATTTATCAAGAAATTAAATATTATATCTTAAATATATATAGTTCAATAATTTATAACGCAAGGTAAAATTTTTAAAATACAGAATAATACAAACAGTGATATGTTTGAGATTTTTTAAAAGTATGAATTTTGGTAGATTTATTAAGTAGTGCCTTAATCTGAATTTTTTGATGTAGTTGTTCTTAAATCTATATTACAAGTATTGACATTTTAGTATTTATACTTAATATTTGGAGCATAAGAAAAAAGATTTTAATATTTTTTATTAACAAAACTCCTTATATTATTTGTGATCATATGGAAATTATAGATAATGTTAAAGATATGCAGCTTCGGGCTGATGAAATTCGTAGCTTTGGTAAAACCATAGCCTTTGTTCCAACCATGGGTTTTTTGCATAAAGGTCATCTTTCACTTATTGAAAAAGGGAAGAAAGCAGGGGATATACTTGTACTGAGTATCTTTGTTAATCCTGCTCAATTTGGACCTAATGAGGATTTTGATTCATATCCGAAAAATATTGCAAGGGATCTTGAGCTTGCTGAAAAACAATGTGTGGATATAGTTTTTACCCCGGATAAAGAGAGCTTGTATCAAAAAAATTACCAGACATATGTTGATGTTAATGATTTACCCAATCATCTTTGCGGACTTTGCCGACCTGGCTTTTTTAAAGGAGTTGCAACAGTTGTAACTAAGCTTTTTAACATAGTAAAGCCTCATTATGCAGTGTTTGGAGAAAAAGATTATCAGCAGCTTGCTGTTATCAGACAGATGGTAAAAGATCTGGATTTTGATATAAAAATTATAGGAAGTCCAACGTTAAGAGAAGAAGATGGACTGGCAATGAGTTCAAGGAATGCATACCTGACAAAAGAGCAGCGACCCGCAGCTCTTAGTCTTTATAATGCTCTTGTAAAGGCAAGGGATATTGTAAAAAAAGGAGAGAAAAATGCTTCTAAAATTATTAATTCTGTTAGTATGGATATAAAAAAGTATAAAGATACCCAAATAGATTATATTTCTATTTGTGATCCTTATACTTTAGAGGATGTTGATATCATAGAAGAGTCTGTTGTAATGGCTTTGGCAGTTAAGGTTAAAACAACAAGGCTGATAGATAATATGGTTTTAACTCCTGATCTAAATTATATATGAAAGAAGGTAAAACGAATACGCCTCTTTCATGATTTTTTGAGGGCAAATCTGGACGAAAAATATAGATCGGCCTAATGGCTGTTAGTGGTTTTGAAAATAATTTACAGTCTGCTATGCGGAAATTTGTTCTGACAACAGGTTGCCCTGTTGTATTGAAGATGACCAATTTAATTTTTCAACGCAGAAATTTGAATAAATTAGTGTTTTGTAACAGCCTGTTGAATCGAACCTCCTGAACTAAAGTTTATATATTAAATTATTTTGTTTTTAAATCAAGGAGTCTTAACATGAATAAAGAAAAATATCTGTTCACTTCTGAGTCTGTTACTGAAGGTCATCCTGATAAGGTTGCCGATGCTGTTTCAGATGCTATATTAGATGCTATAATTACCCAGGATAAAAAATGCAGAGTTGCCTGTGAAACTCTTGTAACAACAGGATTAGTATTTATAGCAGGTGAAATAACTACAGACTGTTATGTGGATATGCCCCAGATAGCAAGAGATACTATCTGTAAGATAGGTTACGATTCTTCTGATATGGGTTTTGACTGGAAAACCTGTTCAGTTCTTACAAGTATTGGTCATCAGTCTCCAGATATAGCACAAGGTGTTAATGAACAAGATGGGTTGTTTAAAGAGCAGGGTGCAGGGGACCAGGGGTTGATGTTTGGGTTTGCGACAGATGAAACACCTGAGCTTATGCCTATGCCTATTACATACGCTCATAAACTTACCAAACGTCTTGCTCAGGTTAGAAAAGAGAAAATTTTAAATTTTTTACGGCCCGATGGAAAATCCCAGGTAACTGTGGAGTATGAAAATCAAATTCCAAAAAGAATAGATGCAGTAGTTATTTCCACTCAGCATACTCCGGATGTTTCCTATAAAGATCTTAAAGAGGCTGTTATAGAAAATGTTATTAAAACTGTTCTTCCGGAAGATATGACTGATGAAAAAACAAAATTTTTTATCAATCCCACAGGTAAATTTGTAATAGGCGGCCCAATGGGAGATTGTGGGCTTACAGGTCGTAAGATTATTGTTGATACCTATGGAGGCCAGGGAAGTCATGGGGGAGGCTGCTTTTCAGGCAAGGATCCTTCCAAAGTTGACAGAAGTGCTTCATACATGGGAAGGCATATTGCAAAAAACATGGTAGCTGCAGGAGTTGCAAAAAAATGTGAGGTTCAGATTGCATATGCCATAGGAGTTGCAAAGCCGGTTTCTGTTATGGTGGATTTTATGGGTACAGGTATTATTTCAGAGTCACAGGGAAGGGAGATAATAAGTGAAGTTTTTGATTTAAGGCCTGCTGCAATAATTCAGTATCTTGATCTTTTAAAACCGATTTACGGTCCCACTTCAGCCTATGGACATTTTGGAAGAAATGGTGCTAATTTTACATGGGAAAAAACTAATAAGGTTGATATAATAAAAAAGGTTGCAGGTATTTAGATATATCTTTCCATAATTTTTGTGTCAGGGATAAATTTTAATATTCAAAATACGCTAGTGTATTTTTTTGTTAAAATTTATCCCTGACACAGAGACCTGCTAAAAAGACAGCCTGTCTGTCACTACTTATCTCTTAGGCTGTTCCATTTAACCCACTGATTTGTATCAGATGCTGTTGAAAATCTAAAGGGTTTTGTAACTGACCCGTCAGCACTTATGATAATTTCTTGGAATGATTTGAAGATGTGAACCCATTCACTTAAAGAGACTGATTTTGGTCATTCTATTTTGTATGGTCCGGAAACTTTATATGGACCTGAAACTTTTGAAGGGGAATCTGCTTTTTTGTTGTTTATGCTGCTTTTTTTCCCTTTAACCTCAACCTCTCCTTTATATACTTTAACAATGGCTGAGGTATCTTTGTAAGCATTTATTCTATATGTAGTTCCCCTTACACCAGCCACTGCTGTTTTTGTGTTTATTTCAAATCGGCCTTTAAAATCAAACAAAGTAGAAACCTTTGCCCATGCTCTACCCATAACAAGAGTTAAACTGATATCTCTCATATTGGATGTTTCATTAAAATATACAGATTTCATTTCAAATATTGTCTGTTCAGCAAGCCGAATGTAACTTTTATCAGGAAGTAAAATCTCTATTTTTGAATTTTTACCTGTTTTTATCCTATCTCCGGCAAATAAAAAGCCTCCCTTTTTAAGATTTTTTGTTTTTTTAACTGCTGTTCCTTTTTGTTTTATAAATATTGCACTGCCTGATAGGTATGAAACTGTAGCTTTAGCATTTTTATTTTCATTTTTTAAAATATTGGCATATAAATAACTCTGGACTGAGAAAAAAAAGAGGAAAAAGAATATAAGAATTTTTTTTTTGTTTTTCATAAAATTTACTCCAGACAAAACCGCAAGGAGCTTGAGATAAGCTCCCTGCGGTTTTGTTTATGATTATTAGTACTGGCTTTTATGTATTAATTTTTATTAAGCTGGATTTTAAGTTCTCTTAAGCTTAACAGAGCATCTGCCCCTGAAACATTTCCCATTGGTTTAAACTCACCTGTTGATAAATCCTGTGCTTTCATTATTCCTCGTGTTGAGCAAACCATTGCAGCATTATAATAAGAGAGACTGCTTCGAAGATCAGGAAAAGGAGATGTACTCCCAATAAATTTTGTGGCAAGTTTTGTATTGTTAGTTATTTTTATTAGAATATCTTCTACCATCATGGCAAATTCAGCCCTGGTTATATGGGCATATGGTTGAAAAGTATGATCAGGTCCTGGCTGCAAACCTTTGATTCCTATTTTAATTACAGCATTTATGTCTGTTTTAAGAACATGATTTTCTATATCTGTTGCAGGAGGGGTTTTTATATACTGACCTGTATTAAATTTTTTTTCAGGATTTTTGTATGATGCGTCAAATATTTTTGGAGTTTTTCTTTTAAAAAGGCGGTCTATTTCAAGTTCTTCAATAAAAAGAGCAGAAACATCAGCTCTGGTTATTTTATCAAGGAGAGCTATAATTTTTCCCACTTTTGTACCAGGCATTGCTCTTTCTATTTTTTGAATAACTTCATACTCTATATTGGCCTCTTCAACATAATCTTTTTGCAAATCTAAAACTTTTCTTAATAAATGTGCAGAATCTCCAAATTTATATTCTGTTTTATATGCGATTGCCATAAAATAATGGGCAGCACTGCTTTCAGTGTTAATATTTATAGCTTTTTTGTAAGCTTTTTTCGCTGATTTGAGCCATTTATTAGATATTTTTGTATTGCCTATGGTATAGATACGGATCTTGGCAATATTTGTACATAGCTTATGTTCATCTGTTTCAGCATAATCTGCAGCATCATCAATGGTATCAAGGCTTTTTTTAAAATCATCTTTATAGGCATAAACAAGTGCTATACCTGCATATGCAGGTGAAAATTCTGGATCAAGACTTTTAGCAAGATTAAATTCTCTTAAAGCTTCGTCTGTTTTTTTTTCATCAAGGAATTTATTACCACTTGATACATGATGTTCCGGAGTATCAAGGACAGCTTCAGGCGGTCTTGCTTTTGGTGCACATGCCAGAATAAAAAACATACAAAAAATAATTGGTAGTAAAAAAATTTTATGTAGCATTGTTCCTCCTTTATAAAAAATAAGGATATAGGATTTGTATATGAGTCAGATTTAATCTACAACTATCATTACCCTGCATTTTTTTAAAAAAGAGAGATTCTCTGAGACAGTTCTTAAAACAGATGCATCTGCATTGCTGATTACTATATCTGAGCTGCCGGGTCCTGATGTTTTTAATCCTTTTACAATAAAAGGATTATCTGTTACTCTGGTATTTTTTTCTGCTGATGCAATATCTTTTGCATAACCGCTCATGCCCTGCTGAACAGCAAACTCACGGCTTACATAAGCTGAACCATAAACTTCCTTACCGTCTTCATCAACAATCTTAGGAGACATGGCAGGTCTTGTATTTAAACCTTTAGTATTTACAATAAGGCCTGTATATATTTTTGAAAGAGATTTTAATTCGGCAGGCGGGGGTATTTTGCTATAATCCTGCGTTGGTTTTTCAGCAGGAGGAGGAGCTACATAAGGTCTTGCAGGCACAGCCTGCTCTATCTCCCTTGACAGAATAATACGCGTAAATTCACCTTTTAGAGTCATTTCTAAAATAACTTCTACTGTTCCGTCAG
>JASFBI010000154.1 GCA_030149595.1 Desulfobacterales bacterium | reverse complement strand
CTGACTTTATTTTGGCAATCCACAGCATTGTATGGAAATCCCTTAACCCCCCCTGGCCTTTCTTTAGATTCGGTTCTAAAAGATATGAAGAGTCTCCAAAATGGAGATGCCTTTGAATACTCTCTTCAACAAGCATGGATATAATTTTTTTCGAACGAGAACAAACAACTTTTTTTTGCAGTCTTTCATACATTTTTGTAACCAGATTTGAAAATCCACAAATAAAACGGCTATCAAAAAGTGCAGAAAGAGCAGTTAAATCATCTCCGGCAACCTCTATACAGTCCTTAACCGACCGTGTTGCATATCCTACTTCAAGCCCTATATCCCATAAGGGGAACACGATTTCTTTAATCAGTTCTTCAGCTTCTTCAGGCACTGATTTGTCAAACAGAAAAAGCAGGTCTACATCAGAATGTATGCACTGATCCTTTCTACCATATCCCCCAAGAGCTACAATAGCATAGGGATTTTTTGCAATTCCCAATCTGGGTCCAACTTCACTGTTTTCATAACTTTTACAAAAATAATCATCAAAAAAGGCAGAGAGGCTGCCTGTAAAATCAGGAGCTTTGCCTTTTAGTAATTGTAAAACCAGAGCTTCTTTTTTTTTTATAAGTTCTGCTGTATTTGAATTTTTTATTTTAATAACTACTCCAAATAGTAACTTTATGGGTTTAAATAAAAAAACAACTTCCATGCCTGTAACAAATCACAGGCATGGTTTTAACTATGGACATCAAATATCAAGGCTGAACTTATAATAAACCAGATTCAATAATAAATTATTGTTTCCAGAATAGATGTTAATCTCTCAACAGCTATTTTGACCCATGTACAAAAAAAATATTTCAGTGGATCTAAATTGCCTCTAAGTCTTTTTCTCCGGTACGAATCCTTATGGCCTGCTCAACAGGCAGAACAAACATTTTACCATCTCCTACTTTTCCGGTTTTTGCTGTTTTTTGAATTATCTCTATAGCTTTATCTACCATATCTGCAGAAAGAATTATTTCTATTTTAATTTTAGGAACAAAATCCACAATATATTCCGCACCCCGGTAAATTTCTTTATGACCTTTTTGTCTTCCATATCCTTTTACTTCTACAATAGTCATTCCCTGAATTCCAATGGAATTTAAAGCTTCCTTAACCTCATCAAGCTTAAAAGGTTTTATAATTGCCTCAATTTTTTTCATCTATACTTCTCCTTTATTAATCTATATCAAAAGCTTTTTCACCATGCAGTGAATTATCAAGACCGACAGCTTCTTCTTCTTTTGTAACCCTCAGGCCACCTGTTAATATTTTTGTTATATAAATTGCTATAAGAGTCCCAATAACACTAAATACAACTGTCGCTACTATGGATACAAACTGTATCCAAACCTGTCCTGGATTCCCATAAAACCACCCCCTTGCACCTTCTGAAATTGACGGACACGCAAAAAATCCTGTGGCAAGTGCTCCCCACATACCACAAATACCATGAACGCCGAATGCATCAAGGGAGTCATCATAGCCCATTTTCTTTTTTAAAACAGCCACACTAAAAAAACCAAGAACACCAGCTATAAGACCAATAATAAGTGATGCAGAAAGAGTTACAAATCCAGCTGCTGGTGTAATTCCCACAAGACCTGCAACTGCACCTGATGCTATACCTAATACAGTTGGTTTTCTACTGTAAAGCCACTCTGCAAGCATCCAGCCCAGAGCTCCCATTGCAGCTGACGTATTTGTAACAAGGAAAGCTGAAGCTGCAAGACCATTTGCAGCAAGGGCACTACCTGCATTAAATCCAAACCACCCAAACCAGAGAAGAGCCGCTCCAATAGAGGTAAATGCAACACTTGATGGAAACATAGGCTCCTTACCATATCCGATTCTTTTACCAAGAACAAGGGAAAGAACAAGACCGGCCACTCCTGCATTTATATGAACAACATTTCCACCAGCAAAATCAAGCGCTCCTATCTCATCTAACCAGCCTCCTCCCCATACCCAGTTGCAAACAGGCGTATAAACAAATGTTACCCACAGCACAACAAAAACCATCCAGGACGAAAATTTTATGCGCCCTACTACAGATCCAAGGATTAATGCCACAGCAATGCATGCAAATGTCATCTGGAAAATAACAAATAAAATAGTAGGAATTGTTCCTGAAACATTACTAATACCTATTCCTGATAGAAAAAGATAATTAAGGCTTCCTATAAACGAGCCAGCACTCTCTCCAAAAGCAAGTGAATACCCCCATGCCACCCATATTACACTGACAAGACAATAAGCAACAAATGTCATGCCAAAGGTATTTAACAAATTTTTATGCCTTGACATTCCTCCATAAAACATGGCCAGTCCAGCAGGTGTCATCATCATTACAAGAGCAGCTGATACAATTATCCATGCTGTATCCCCTGAGTTCAACATCCCTTCTCCTGCCAATACCGATGAACATGGTATAAATAATAGTATAAGCAAAAAAAGAATACTTTTTATTTTCATTTTTCTAAACTCCCCAAGCTATTTTTAAATAACAAAAATAATACAACTTAAATCATACATAGTCTGCAAACATTCAAAGAAAGGGTTGAGACCAATTAACCTATACAAGTTACAATAATAAAAATTTTTATGCAAACAAGATGCCAACAAACAGCACGTCAAGGTATTTACAGGTTTATGTATTTGAAATAACAGATAAAAATAAGTTTAAGGGTGTCGGTAAAAGTTATGGCAAGGGGATGCTTGTAAACACGGATTTGTAAAACATAGAGTGTAAAATACAAATTTGTAATAAAAATATTTACATGCGGTACAATTATGTAAGAAGCTTATTATGGAACATAAACTTGTAACAGGGGGTGCTTTGCAAAAAAAATAATTGAGTAAGAAATTTACCGTGAAATATAATTGCTGTACTAAATGGTGTTTTTTTTAAAACATCATTTGTTTTATGCATTATCTAAAATAGAGCGGACTTTGCATCCAAGCTCATATTTTGAATATGGTTTGCTTAAAAAATTATTACCTCTATCCAAGTTGTCATTTTTATCTATATAATCGTCCAAATATCCTGAAATAAATAAAACTTTAACAGCAGGATATCTCTTTTTAACCTCTGATACCATTTGAACCCCGCTCATTTCAGGCATTTTTATATCAGTTATAAGAATATCAAAAGCAACTTGTTTTTGCATTTGAGCGAGAGCATCGACGCCACTACAGGCTTCAAGCACTTTGTAATTCAAACTTTTTAACAATTTAGCTGTAATATTTCTTACTGATTCATCATCTTCCACAAGCAGGATAGTTTCTGTTCCTGTCGGGCTGATCTCTATCTGTTTTTCTTCAGTTAAAACTGGCTGCTTTTTTTCTGAAGCTGGCCACAGAATTTTAAATTCACTTCCGGCATCAGGCTCACTCTCTACTGTAATAAAAGCTTTATTCTGTTTTATTATCCCAAAAACCATAGACAGGCCCAATCCTGTACCCTTAGTTTTTTCTTTTGTTGTAAAAAAGGGGTCAAAGATTCTCTCTTTGATAGCACTATCCATGCCAATACCTGTATCTTTTACTGTTATCATAATACAGGGACCATCTTTTAAACCAGACTGTGATTTAACAAAAGAGCTGTTTACAGAAACATATGTTGTTTTGACTATAATTTTTCCATTTACTGTTTTATTTTTTTTAGCATCCAGAGCACCTTTGGCATTAATTACAAGATTCATAATAACCTGTTCTATTTGAGTCGGGTCTGCTTCTATAGCTGGCAGTTTTTCTTCAAGAATAAAAGCAAGATCAATATCTTCGCCGACAATACGTTGCAGCATCATCTCAATTCCTTTTAAAAACAGATTAATTGAGATGATTTCTGGTTCATATATCTGTTTGTGACTAAATGCCAATATCTGTTTTGTAAGATTTGCAGCTTTATCTCCAGCTTTACGGATTTTATCCAGTTTATTATAAACAGGATCATTTTTTTCCACAGATAACATGGCCAGTTCAGAATATCCGTTAATAGCAGTTAGTATATTATTAAAATCATGGGCAATTCCACCTGCCAAAGTTCCTATTGCCTCCATTTTATTAGATTGCCGCAGCTGTTCCTCAATTATTATTTTATCAGTTATATCTCTGTACTCTCCAACTATAAAAACTATCTCTTTGTTATCATTATAAACAGGATGCATGCCACAATCCAACCACAACAGCCTTCCGTCTCCTGTTTGTACTTGATTCTGGCGGATAGAGGTTTCACCTGAAGCACATTTTTCTATATCATCATATATGTTTAACCACATATCTTTTTTATAACGCCATAAAGCACAATTATAAAGTTTTTTATTGATTGTATTATCCGGAGTCTGTTCCAAAGATGTCATAAAGGTATTATTTGCAAATTTTATCTCCCCATCAGGTTTCATGACTACAACCATGGTAGTCATGTCGTTTAAAGTATTCTCAAAAAACTCTTCCTTTTCTTTAAGGGTTTTTTCCATATGCATACGTTCTGTTATCTCACTGTTTAATTTTTTAACTGTTGTATGAAGCTGCCTTGTACGATCAAAAACCATCTCCTCAAGCTGTGTTTTATATTTTTCCAGGGCAATCTCAGATAATTTTGCCTTAATAGCATTATCTACAGTTATGGGGAGAGCTTTTAAATAATGGTTGTAATGATCTTTGATGAGATAGTCTGTGGCACCAGCTTTCATAGCACTAATTGCCACATCTACATTGTTGGTACCAGTGATAATTACAAAAGGAGTATGTGCTGGTATATATTTAACAAGATCAAGGGCAGTTCCATCACCAAGCTCATAATCAGTTAAAACAATATCAAAAATATTTTCCCCAAGCAGAGACTTTGCTGAAGCAACAGACTCTGCAAGAGTGTAAGTATAGGAAAGGTTCACAGCTTTTACAAACCTCTGGAAATTCATACGGTCAATTTGATTATCTTCAACAAAAAGAAGTTTTATATTATTGTTTTCCATTTACTACCCTCATGCTTATGGTTGTTCACTCAATGTCCAGTAAATATCGATGGTACGGACAGCCTCTATAAATTTTTTATGATCAGCAGGTTTTAATATATATCCAGCAACACCCATGCCAAAGGTGTCAAATTTATCCTGAGACTCCTTTGAAGATGTAAGAACCACAACCGGGAAAAATTTAAATTGGCTGTCCTTTTTTATAATTTTTAAAAATTCAATGCCATTCATCTTAGGCATATTAATATCAAGAAGAATAAGACAGGGTATTTTACTATCAGCTTTGTTTAAGTACCTGAGTCCCTCTTCACCATTTTTACAAACAATAAGTGGATTAGTAATTTTGAGTTCTTTAAATGCCCGTTTAATACTCATAATATCAATCTGATCATCTTCAAGAAGTAATACAGGTTTATGATTTTTCATCTGGTTTCCTTTTTTGAGGTATTGTAAAAAAGAAGCTGCAGCCTTTTCCTGATTC
>JASFBI010000153.1 GCA_030149595.1 Desulfobacterales bacterium | reverse complement strand
GACACGCTGCTGCAAAACGCTGATTTGTCCAATCTCTTCTATGTACTTTTTACTTCTTAAACTTTATTACAGCTTTAAAATTATTGCCGTTCCGGCCATCAATAAAATCAATAGAATTATAAGCTTTAATAGCTCGGCGAATACCACTGCCCAAACCTCTGTATGGAAGTAATTTTGTGGCAAAGGATGCCAAAATTGGATTTCGTATATTGGAATTTCCATTTTTAATATTTTCAATTGTCAGATTATTAGGCAGATGCCCTGGACTGATAATTTCTATGCGATTACTAAAAACAAATATTCGTATTGGTGCTGAAATAAAATAATCTCTATGGATTAGAGCATTAACAATTAACTCTTCAAATACGATTTTGGGAATTTCTAATTCACCAAGCGAGTTAATCCCTTGATTATTTTGTTTTCTTTTTACATTTCTTAAAACAAATCCAAGGGAATCATCGAAGGCATCCTCTAATATTCCTGAAACATCCTGACTGTCGATATATTCGTCACTATCAATATCAGTTCCAGGATACGTGACGCATTTCACGATGAATGCTGGAAGTTTTAATGCTGTATTTTTTCCAAAAAGCACAGCCCCTGCAATATTTAATACACCATTTCTGCTTAAATTAAGATTATCAAATATCTGCTTTAAAGATATGTCCTGTTCGTCCAAAGTTTCTTCATATTGTTTTTCATAAAAAGTTGAAAATGATTTGTTGTCCAGATCGCTTACTGTCATTGTTGGTACAGGTATTTCGTCACCATGTAACAATCCGGCACTTTGATACATCCGTTGAATCTCTTCCCGTGCCGTTGCTTTTCTTTTATCCGCTCCACTTTTAACCCAGATAACGCCATTCTTATCCATATAGAGCTTTGAGATGCCTTGGGAAATATAAATCACCATTACCAGACCGTCATCTAACATTAAATTTTCAGTAATTGGATTTATGGGTGGTTTGACCTGTTGTGAAGCGGCATTGGAGACCAGATTACTGAGTCTGCCCATATCTTCACGAGTTAAACCGGAAATAGTACCATCATCGGATGCCCCGATAATCAGCATCCCACCCAAAGTGTTACTAAAAGCAATCATCTCTTGAGCTAAAGATGTTTCATTGGTGACATTTGCTTTTAACTGGTGTTTGCTGTCTTCATCTCTGGCTATAATTTCTAAGAGTTCAGAGGTTTCCATATCTGGTAAATTTCCTTTCGTTTATTGAATGCGTCTTCACCGCCTTCCATAATATCGACTATTTTCTGCTGAATAGCAGGTGAATCTATACTGCCACTATTGATCTGCATGGTTTCATCGGCATAGCTGCAAGCATGGATTTGTTCTGAATCTCCCAGGACAGGGAAGTTTGCATTATGAGTAGCAAATATAAATTGTGTTTGCGGTTTTATTTTTCTCACAAGTTTAATCACATCTTCATAAATGGTTTGATTGTCCAGGTCATCTTCTGGCTGGTCAATGATTACCAGGTCATTTTCCTTCTGACTTAATACAAAGAGAATTAGAGCCGATGCTCTTTGCCCTAAAGAGTGGTGTTGCAATTCTTTATCATGATATTTGATAATGAATTTGTTTGGCACTTGCCAGCTTAACAGCTCTTTTAAATTATCAAAGAAATATCGTTCAAAGGTTTCAGTTGAGCTGATTACCTGTGATTTGACCTTGTCAAAATCATTAAACACAGAGGTAAAGTCCGTATATTTATTAACAATGTTTTCAAAACTGTTTTCCCGAATCCGACTGCCTCTAAAAATGGTTTTAAAAAACTCCAAAAATGCAGTTTTATCCCCTTTGTACTCACTGCTGATTTGTAATGCTGTATGATTTTTATTTACCTTTTTCAACTCTGTGTCAATCAGCTTGAACTCCTCATGCCATAACTCATTCAGTTTTGATAAAGCTTTAACTAATCCATCTTTAATCAATGAACTTTTTTTGCTCTCTTTTTCCAGGGATACCAGTATCAGTTTTGTTGTTTCAATTGTCTTTTGCAGTCTTGGAAACTCTTCCAGATTTAGCTGCTTATCCTGCTGTCTTAAATCAGCTTTCAGCCAGGTTGATCCATTGGTGAATACCTTATATGTTTTTCTATTTTGAGACATTAGCTTATCTCCATTTTTTAAGTAAGGTTTATTGGATATCATGAAAAAATAGAGTATGGCAACAGAATTTTTTGGTGGTGTATCAAGGCTCTTGTCTTTATGTTTGAACTTTATGCAGGTATTTGTATTATCTGCCTTTTTTAGTTTATCTTCTATGGTTGATTAGATTATTATTGACTATTGTAAAATTAATACTTACATTTTTTTAAAATTAAGCTGGTTTGTATGCAGTCTATAACTCAAAAAAGTTCTCAAACATGCGGAATGTACCTTGTATGAATGATATGTTACAATTTTATGAAAAAAAGTTGGTTTCAGGCGGACTTACCCCAAAAGATGCTCCAATTTTAGGTTTTTTTGATGCAGATATTATATGGAACAGGAAAAATTCTGTAACTGATGAGTTGCTGCCTTTTTTTGAAAATTTAAATATTAATTCACTGCTGTTTTCAAAACCAGCCGAACCCTATAACTCAATTATTAACTATTTGGCACAAAATACTCAAAATGGGACGATTTTCCCAAAAGATTGTGAAACAAAAACATTTTTACATGATCTTCCAATATCTTCTTCTCTTTTAAATCCACAAACCCTATCATTATTAAAAGAGCGAAAATCAGTTATTATACCGTCTTCAGGTATTATAACCTATGGTACAGTCAGTATGGAACAAGCTATTGTAACCTATTCTTCGGTATGTTTTGCCTGTTTTGTAAAATTTTTTTCAGATTTTCTATCCGATGCCCAGAATAAAAGATTAACATATGAGCAAAAAAGAGTTTTTAAAAAGGCAGTTAGCTGTCTTGATATTTTACCTGAATTTAACAATTCACTTGTAAAAGGACCCTTTGAATCCGAAGAAATTGTAATTTTGGCTATGGATGAAGCAGGCAGGGAAGTTGTAGAAAAACGCCTTGTGGATTCTACTTTTGGAAACATATCATGCTGTTTTAACGATGTTTTGTATATCAGTCAGACAGGAAGTTTTCTTGATAATTTGAAAGGATTTATTGATCCTTGTCCCTTAGATAAATCATCGTGTGCCAGTATAACAGCATCGAGTGAACTTTCAACCCACATGGAAATTATAAGATTAACGGAAAGTACAGCAATTCTTCATGGTCATCCAAAATTTTCCGTTATACTTTCCATGGACTGTAAGTATTCAGATGAGTGTAACAGTAAAGATCAGTGCCATAGAAAATGTCCTTATGAACGAGATGTATGTGGTGTTCCTGTTGTTTCAGGAGAAGTTGGGACAGGGGTTTTCGGACTTGTAAATACCGTACCTCCTGTAATGAAAAATCACAAAGGGGTAATTGTCTACGGTCATGGCCTTTTTACAAGAGGTGAAAAAGATTTTAATCAGCCTTTTTTAGACCTCGTAAAAATTGAAAATATGTGCAGAATTGAGTATTTTAATAAAATAAAACAATTAACAGGGCTATAATCAGTTTTTTTTTTAGAAAGTTCATTAATACCTGCTTCCACTCCACCTTAACTTAGCTTTTAAAACATCAAAATACTTTACATCAGGCATAATTATCATGTGAACTGAAAAGGGGCTTTTTTTAATGATAATTGTATCTTTTTCATCAATTTCAAATCCTTTTTGACCATCAAAGGTAAGCATTATATCAGAGGAACCTTTTTCCAGTCTGATTTTTATGCAAAAGGAATCAGGGAGAATAAGTGGCCTGTTTGTTAATGTAAAGGGACATATTGGTGTCATTATTAAACCCTGCACATAAGGATGGATTACAGGTCCTCCTGCTGCAAGAGAATATGCGGTGGAACCTGTTGGTGTAGATACTATAAGTCCGTCTGCTCGATATGTTGTTAAAAAATGATCATCAACATATGTTTTTATTCTGGCAAGTCTGGCAAGGGCACCTTTGTTAATTACAATATCATTTAAAACAGTTTCATCTGCAATTTTTTTACTGTCTCTCTCCACAATTACCTGGAGCTGCATTCTGGCTGTTGTTTTAAATTTGTTATTTATTATATAGTCAGCAGTTTTAAACAGGTCATCTGCTGATGTTTCAGCAAGAAAGCCAACTTCTCCAAATTTAATTCCTATGAGGGGTATGTTTTGTCCGTTAATCCACCTTGCAGCACTTAAAAAAGAACCATCACCCCCTAAAACAAAGACACAAAAAAGATCAGGCGGAGCAATTGACAAATTAATAGATGAATCTTTATTTTCAGGGGGCAGAACATCTTTGTTTAATACGTCTATATCCCTCAATTTAAGCCATGTACTGAGCTTTGTGGCCATTTTTTTTGCATTGCTGTCAGGCTTTACCACAATTGCAATTTTTTTCAAAACAGACAAAACCTTTTTTTATTTTGTAAAATCAAGCATTCTTTTTACAGCTTTAACCGCATTTATTCTGATATCCTCAGGGACTTTGACTTCACAGTCCATGTTTTCCAGACAGTTAAAAACATCATCTATACTTATTTTTTTCATATCAGCACACTCCATGGTCTCTGATGCACTATAAAATATTTTATCTGGATTGGCTTTTTTTAACGGATATATAAGTCCGTTTTCAGTGCCTATGATAAATGATTTGCTTTTTGACTGGCCCGCATGCCGGATCATACCGGAAGTGCTGACTATAACATCTGCTATTTCAAGTATTTCAGGGCTGCATTCCGGATGGGCCATAAAAAGAGCATCAGGGTGTTTTTTCTTTGCTGATTTAATATCTTCTATGGAAAGATTGTTATGTATTGGGCAGTAACCCTCCCACAGGTGAAGTTTTTTATCTGTTTTTGTGGCAGCGTATTGAGCTAAATTTTTATCAGGAACCATTAATATCTCTTTTTCCGTAAAGCTGTTTACAACTTTTACAACATTTGCTGAAGTGCAGCATGCAGTAGAGAGAGCTTTAACTTCTGCTGGGGAGTTAACGTATGTAACAACAGGCATTGGCGGAAGGCTTTCTATTTTTGACTTAAGGGTTTTGGCAGTTACCATATCTGCCATGGGACAACCTGCGTCAAGATTTGGAAGAAGAACTGTTTTTTCAGGTGAAAGTATAGAAGCTGTTTCTGCCATAAAATGAACTCCGCAAAATACTATTGTTGAAGCATCTGTTGCAGCAGCCTTTATACTAAGTTCTAAAGAATCGCCACAAAGATCAGCAATATCCTGGATTTCTGCTGGCTGGTAATTATGAGCAAGTAAAATAGCCTTTCTTTTTTTCAGCAGTTTTTTTATTTTTGTTTTCATTTATAGCTCCTGAACAGTACCTGAATAAATCTGTTAAAGTTTTTAATTTTTATAATGTGTTATTCATCAAAAATTACAATATCTGATTTATCAGGAATTTTAAATACAAATTTTGAATTTTTCATTTT
>JASFBI010000152.1 GCA_030149595.1 Desulfobacterales bacterium | reverse complement strand
TATGGTGTGTAAAGCTTCTTTAGCTGATTGTGATGGTGATTTTACAAAGGCGTTATAGCTTGTGAGAAAAAAAGGTATGGCTCCTGCTCAAAAAAGATCAGGCAGGTATACAAGTGAGGGAGTTGTACAGTCATATATCCATATGGGAGGCAAGATCGGTGTTCTTGTGGAAGTTAACTGTGAATCGGATTTTGTTGCAAAAAATGAAGGTTTTGTAAAATTTGCCAAAGATATTGCAATGCATATAGCAGCTGCAAATCCTATTGCGTTGATCCCTGAAGATGTTTCTGCTGAAATTGTTGCAAAGGAAAAAGAGATTTACATGGGGCAGGCCAAGGAGTTGGGTAAACCTGAAAATATGCTGGAAAAAATTGCAGAAGGAAAACTGAAAAAATTTTTTAAAGAGAACTGCCTTCTGAATCAGGCTTATGTTAAAGATCCTTCTATTTCTATATCTGATTATTTGACAGATACAATAGGAAAAATTGGAGAGAATATTAAGATCAGTAAATTTGCACGATTTCAGTTAGGAGAATAAAAGGCCTTTGAAATTATATAAATATAAAAGGGTTTTATTGAAATTAAGCGGAGAAGCTCTGATGGGTAGTCAGAGCTTCGGGATAAGCCCTGACGTAATGGGGTATGTAGCAGATGAGGTAATATCTGTTGTTGAGCTTGGAGGTGTTGAACTTGCTATTGTTGTTGGCGGCGGAAATATTTTCAGAGGTGTTGCTGCAAGTTCCTACGGTATGGACAGAGTATCAGCTGATCATATGGGAATGCTTGCGACAGTTATAAACAGTCTGGCTTTACAGGATGCTCTTGAAAATAAAGGTGTTCATACCAGAGTTCAGACAGCTATAAATATGCATGAAGTTGCAGAGCCTTATATATTAAGAAAAGCTGTAAGACATCTTGAGAAGGGCAGGGTTGTTATTTTTGCTGCAGGTTCAGGGAATCCTTATTTTACTACTGATACAGCAGCGGTTTTGAGAGCTCAGGAGATACATGCTGATATTTTACTTAAAGCGACCAAAGTAAATGGTGTATATGATTCTGATCCGGTAATTAATAAGGACGCATGTTTTATTAAAGAGATAGGCTATCGGCAGGTACTGGAGCGTCAGCTTCATATAATGGATATGACTGCCATATCTCTTGCTATGGACAATAATCTACCCATTAATGTTTTTAGTATGGGCGATTCTGGAAATATTAAAAAAGTAATTTGTGGTGAAAGAATAGGTACCAGAATTTTTGGTATAGAGTAAGTGTATCTATAGATTTTTCAGATAATTAAACTTTATAAGGCTGCAGGCAGAATAGGTATTATAACGATTATTACTGATAATTCTGTTAAATTATCTATCTGGAATCTATAATATTATTTTATCTGCGTTTTTTATTCCTAAAAAATGTTATAATACTTTAAGAAAATCAGGAGAATTTCATGATAAATTCCATATACGATGAAACAGAAAACAAGATGGAAAAATCGTTAGTCTCTTTTGATAATGAACTGAAAAGGGTTAGGACAGGGCGGGCTTCGTTATCTCTTTTAGATTCTGTAAAAGTTGATTATTACGGTACTCCTACACCATTAAATCAAATGTCGTCAGTTTCGATTCCAGAAAGCAGGTTAATAAATGTTCAGCCGTGGGATGCAACCCTGATCAAGAATATTGAAAAAGCCATACTAAAAGCAAATCTCGGTCTTACTCCTTCAAATGACGGTAAACTTATCAGAATTTCTGTGCCGCCGTTAACCCAGGAACGAAGGAAAGAGATTGTTAAGATGGCACAAAAACTCATGGAAAAATACAAGGTAGCTGTAAGAAATATCAGAAGAGACTCTGTTGATAATTTAAAGAGTTTGAAAAAAGATAGCGATATTTCAGAAGATGAGATGTTTGGTGCCCAGGACGAAGTGCAAAAAATAACAGATAAGTTTATTGGAAAAATAGACCAGCAATATAAAATAAAAGAGAAAGAGATTCTTGAATTTTAATAAAATCTGCCATGGAAAACTTTGATCTGAATAAAAATAAGCTCCCTGCACATGTGGCAATTATTATGGATGGCAATGGCAGGTGGGCAAAAAAAAGAATATTAAACAGGGTGAGGGGCCATGAAAAAGGCACTCAGGTTGTAAGGGATATTGTTAAAGTCAGCAAGAAAATTGGTATCTCCTATTTAACTCTCTTTGCTTTTTCTACGGAAAACTGGCAGCGGCCTAAAAAAGAGATTCAGGCACTGATGTTGATTTTAAAAAATTTTTTAAGATCTGAACTCTCTTTAATGCAGGAAAATAATATAAGGCTTTATATTGTAGGGCAGCTTAAACGTCTGCCCGAAGATGTAGTAAATATTGCAGAAAAAACAGTTGAAGCTACTAAAAATAATACAGGAATGCAGCTTAATCTTGCTCTTAGCTATGGTTCAAGGGAAGAGATTACATCTATGGTACGTGTTATTTCGGGTAAAGTGAAAAATGGTGAAATTGATCCTGATAAAATATCTCCTGATTATATAGCGGCACATCTGTACACAAAAGGTATACCAGATCCTGATCTGTTGATAAGAACAAGTGGGGAGATGCGTATAAGTAATTTTCTTTTATGGCAAATTGCATATTCTGAGATTTTTATAACAGATACACTGTGGCCTGATTTTGATGAAAAAGAGTATATTGATATATTAAAAAATTATCAAAATCGTGAACGAAGGTATGGCCGTGTTGCAGGTTAAATAAAGATTCTGGAAATATAAAAGTTTTTTATTTAGATAATTGATATAGATTCAAGGTAGTTGAATTAATATGCACCTTAAAAGATGGATTACAAGTCTTGTTGCCCTTCCTTTGCTTATTTTTCTTATTTTAAAAGGGGGGGCATTTTTATTTACAGTTTTTATCTGTTTTGTTTGTATTGTATCACTATTTGAGTATTATAAAATTGTTCTGTCAAATACAGATTTTAAGGTGTTTGGTTTCATACCTTTTTTGGGCTTTATTGCAGGCTGTTTGATTATTCTGGCATCCTATTTTAAAAGTTTGATGCAGTTATTATAATCTTATATGTAAATTTTATAACAGCAGCGTTTTATTCTTTGATTGTGTTCAGGGTGAACCAGAGGGTATCTGAGCTTTTTTTAAAACAGATACAGGGTGTTTTTTATATACCTGTACTTCTTGGTTTTTTTGTTCTTATTAGAAATAGTTCTGATGGGATTGTCTGGATTTTTTTTCTTCTCGCACTGGTTTTTTCAGGGGATACAGGGGCTTTTTACGGGGGCAGGTTTTTTGGTAAAAAAAAACTCTGTCCCTGGGTAAGTCCTGGTAAAACTGTAGCAGGTGCTGTTGGTGGAATTATTTCCAATATAATTATTACACTTGTTTTTTACCGGTTTTTTTTCTCAGACTATAACTTGGCAGGCCTGCTTATTATGTCAGTTTTATCAGGGGCTTTTGGGCAAGTTGGGGATCTTTTTGAGTCAGTATTAAAAAGAGCAGCCAATATTAAAGATTCAGGCTCTATACTTCCAGGACATGGCGGCATATTAGACAGAATAGATGCCCTTATTTTTGCAGCACCGGTTATTTATATTTTTAAGGAATATATATTTTAAGATGAAACAGTTATCTATTCTTGGGGCAACAGGCTCTATTGGCAGAAATACATTAAAGATAGTTGAGATGTTTCCTGATATGTTTTCTGTGGTTTGTATGACAGCGAAATCAAATGTTGATCTTTTTTCTAAGCAGATAAATATGTTCTGCCCTGAGATAGCTGTTGTTTTTGATGAAAATTATGCTGATGATTTAAAAAAACGTATTGGTAAAAACACAAAAACCAAAATCATGTGGGGAAAGTCAGGTTATATTGAGGCTGCTACCTGTGATTTAACAGATATGGTTGTCTCGGCAATGGTTGGAAGCGCAGGGCTTATTCCCACTGTAGAGGCAATTAAAGCAAAAAAAAATATTGCACTTGCAAACAAGGAAACTTTGGTGATGGCCGGAGAAATAGTAATGGACCTGGCTAAGAAAAACAGAGTTAATATTCTTCCTGTGGATAGTGAACACAGTGCTATTTTTCAGTGCATATCAGGTCATAATTTTAGCGAGATCTCAAAGATTTTGCTTACAGCATCAGGGGGACCTTTTTTTGATTTACCTGTGGATGAGTTTTTAAATATAAAACCTGAAGATGCTTTAGCTCATCCCACATGGGAAATGGGCAAAAAAATAAGTATAGATTCAGCAACCATGATGAATAAGGGACTTGAGGTAATAGAGGCAAAGCATCTTTTTGGTGTTAATCAGAATCTTATAGAAGTTGTTGTTCATCCTGAGAGTATTGTACACTCCATGGTTGCATATAAAGATGGTGCTGTTATGGCTCAGATGGGCGTGCCTGATATGAAAACAGCTATTGCCTATGCAATGTCACATCCTGATAGATTGGCATTGAATCAGCCTGTGCCTGATTTTTTTGAACTTGGATCCTTAAATTTTAAAAGGCCTGATAATAATAAATTTAAATGTCTGGCTCTGGCTTATACGGCATGTGATTTAGGCGGATCTATGCCAGCTGTTTTAAATGCAGCAAATGAAGCATCTGTTTCTGCTTTTTTAGATAATAAACTGGCATTTACAGATATTTCCACTGTAAATGAATTAACAATGAATAAACATGAAATTATCAATACTCCCTGTTTGGAAGATATAATAAAAGCAGATTCTTTTGGTAGAAAACAGGCAGAAGATATTATTAAATCATTGGAAAAATAATCCATATGTTTTTCATGTTTTGTTGTGACCTCGCGGTCATGCAAATTATTAATACCATAAAAAAAATCAGGGAAAAATGACAACAAACTTTTTTGCATTTATTATTGTTCTTGGTGTTTTGGTTTTTGTTCATGAATTTGGGCATTTTATAGTTGCCCGTTTTTTTGGAGTTGGAGTTTTAAAATTTTCACTGGGATTTGGGCCGAAAATTTTTGGAAAAAAGGTGGGGCTTACGGATTACAGGGTGTCTGCAATACCCCTTGGAGGGTATGTGAAAATGGTTGGGGAAGAACCCGATGAAGAGCTTGATCCGTCTGAAATCCCCCTCTCTTTTACACATAAATCTCTGTTTAAACGGTTTTGTATTGTAGCAGCAGGTCCTTTGTTTAACCTGCTGCTTGCAGTTTTTATTTTTTATCTGATTTTTTTGTTTTCAGGTGTTGTGATTTTAAAACCTGTTGTGGGCAGTGTTTCAGAAAATACGCCGGCATATAATGCAGGGTTTAAAAAAGGTGATATTATAACTGCCATTGATGGAGTTGCTGTTTGCAAATGGGATGAAATGAGGACAATAATAACCAAAAGCAAAGGAAAATCTCTTGCAATCAGCATAAATAGAGATGACTCTCAAAAAAGTATGGTGCTGATACCTGAAAAGAGAAAAATAAAGGATATATTAGGTGATGAAGAGGATGTCTATGTTATCGGTATAACTGCTTCAAATGAGTATTATACAGAATCTCTTTCTGTTTTTGCAGCTTTTACTGAAAGCATAAAAAGA